>JACRPY010000001.1:0-5075 GCA_016222945.1 Methanobacterium sp.
TTAATGGAAACAATCATTATGCTCTAATCCTCGGAAAACTTGGTAATAATTATATCATACAGGATCCGTTCCTGGGAACAGTAATCATGAGCCAAGAACAGTTTAATAAGTATTATACTGGAAATGTGTTGACTATGAATTTTGAAGGATTAGGAACATTGTTAAGTATTGATGAAATGAAGGGACTGTTTGGTGGTGTTGTGGATTCGTCTGTGTCTAGTGGTTTGGGTGCATTTAATTGGGAGCCTGATTCTCAGAAGATTAAGGATTGGTATAATAATTTACCTCCAGAAAAAAGAGAGGAACTTAAAAAGAATTTGAATTATGGTACAAATAGTGCAGTGGAGTCTTGGATGAGTAATGTACAACCTGATCCATTGGCTGCAGCAATATTAATAACTCTTTGCATCGGAGGATTCATCATACTTACTGGCGGGGCAGGAGCTGCTGTCATAGTGCCACTTATACCATTTATGGGTGAATCAGCAGCGGCAGGAACTGTAACTGTAGAAACAGCTGCAGCTGCTGCAGCAACAGGAACAGCTACAGGAATAGGAATAACAGCCACATTAATCAATGCATTGCCGAGACCATTACAACCAGTAGCTAGGCTTATATTGGAAAGGATCCCACAATGGGGAATTAATCTTTTGGATTGGGGTTTTAAGGGTTTTTCTGTGTATAGTATGGATGTGTTGGGTATTGGTCAAAGTGTTTTTGAGATTTTGGGGCCGCGTATATCTGGATCTTTAGGGTATGGTATTTCTTCGCTTATTAGAAATCCTTTCTATCAGCTAACTTCTTTACAGTTGAATACATTGCAACTGGCAGATTATTATAATAAAACCAACCAAGATAACATCATTAGTAGAATAAATAATTATGCTAAGCAGGGTTACAATGCTGCTGTTAATTGGACTAATACGACATATAACAATTATATAAAACCCTTGGCTGATAAATTTAAACAGGAAAGAACAGAGTATCAGAAGAAAGGAGTAGTTAAGTATCTTGGAGATAAATATACTCAAACTAAAACTTTTGTTAAGGAAACTGCTCCTAAGATTGTGAAATATTATAATAAGACTGTTAAGCCGTGGATGGAGAAGAATGTTAAACCTGCCATGCATAAACGTTTAGATCCTGTTTGGAGTCATCCTGCTACACAATGGCTTGTGAAAAATGTGCCTGGCGCTAAACATGTGACAGATCGTTTAGGATGGTTTTGAAATAAGTTAGGAGTATGGTAAAACTTATAGAAAAATTTTAGGTGACAAATAATGGCAGTTTTTGAAAAGTATGATGTGGATGGTCTTGGTGAAGTAGTAATTGAAATTAAGAAATTGAAGGAAGAGGGTTATTATTTTGGTTTGTTGATGACAAATTTGGAGTATGGCTGGTTTGTTGATAATGAAACTGCTTATAAAGAACTGAAATGTGAGGTTGTGAATATGGGACGTGAATTTTTAGGGTACCAACCTATTAATTTACCTCCTTTTACAAGAGTAATTGCATATCAAGACCTACAAAGCCTATATAATGTTCTAACTGGAATATATGTTACTTGTATTGGTAGACAATTAAATTCAGAAGAGATGGAAAAAATTTCCGACAACCTAGAAATCCGCATAATGAAAAACATGACACAATTCGACCAAATCATGGAAAAACCTGAAATAAATAAGGATTACTTTAAAAAATTACGGAAAATCAAATGGGGAAAGAATTCCAGAAATTTATGTCTTGAGTTGGGAGAACTTAAGTTATATGCAGGATTTCCTAGAAGAAGAACACCTGCAAGGTTTCAGATAGAACAGGATCTTTTAGATCAGTTTCTTGCTGCTTGTAGTGCGGTGAATAATAGTCGGGATAAAATAGAACAGGAAGATGTTATTGTTGCTTTTAAAACGTATTTTAAGCTTTTGAAAACTGATCTTCCTGATTTAGTGGATAGATTAGAAAAAGGGTCCATATAAAGGGAGTTTGATGGTATGGGTTTTAGTGAGTCTGGGTTTGAGTTTGTGTCTGTTTGGCGGAGAGCTGCAGCTTTTTTAGTTGATTTGTTTTTATTGTTCATTTTTTGTGGTTTAATATTTTTTGGAGGTTTAAGTTCTTCAAACATGCTTATAGCAGTTTTATTCCTTTTAATATGTACTATAATCTTTTTTGGGTATTTCATTTTCTTTGAAGGCCCCCTAAGTGGAAGCACACCGGGCAAACAACTCCTCTCAATAATCGTAGTTGATCAAAATAACCTCCAACCCATATCCTACCAAAAAAGCATCATAAGAAACATTCTAAGAATAATAGACCTATTCCCGTACATAATACCTGGACTAATAGGTTTAATTGCAATTATAACATCAAAAAAGAAGCAAAGACTCGGCGACAAAGCAGCAAAAACAATCGTAATCAAAAAAAAATAGATAAAAAAAAGCTAGAAAAATAATTATTTAATTCTCTGTTAATATCAAACTGGTTTTATATTTTTTTAATGATGATAAACACGCAGGGATGGTTAATGGGATTATGAATGCTGCAGGTAATTTTGCATGATGGATTAATCAAGTTTAATGAGGCCAAGCTGCAACAAGTAGTTTAGTTGATAATTTTAAAGCCGCTGCCAAAGGTGCTTACACTAAAACTGTTCAACCTGCTTTAGATAGGTTTAATCAAGAAAGAACAGAATATCAAAAGAAAGGTTTAGTTAAGTATGTTCAATCTAAATATAATCAAACTAAAACTTATGTTAAAGAAACCACTACTAAGGCTGTGAAGTATTATAAGAGTAATGTTAGGCCGTGGATGGAGCAGAATGTTAAACCTGCAATACATAAACGTTTAGACCCTGTTGTGAATAATCCAGTTTATAAAGCCGTTAGAAACTTGCCAGGAATAAAACAGGTGGCTGACGGTGCAAGCTGGTTTGCAAGAGGGCTGGGAATTTGGTAGGAAGATGATAAAAATGGCGTATGATGAGTTTAAATATATAAAAAAAGATTATAATTCTTTGATTGATGAGTTTGGTGATGTTGATGGTGTTAGGGAGTTGGCTGATGAAATAAAAGGTTTGTATGACTCTGAATTATATGAACGGTTTTTTAAAACATGGAAGTATACAGATAAACATCATAATAAGGTTAAATTCAATGAAGAAGAAGATAAAAAATTAAGAGTAGCTCATCTTGCTTATGAGAATATGGGTCGCCCCATTATTTATGGTCCTCCTTTCAGTGATTTAATTACTTTTTTTGAAGTTTACAGAATGTATTCATTCTTTTTAGATGTTTATCAGATGAATACAGGGAAAGAATTAGGTTACGAGGAAATGGAAAAACTACATCTTTGTAAACTAGATGAACATCTCATTTTTGCCCTAGATAAATTTGATGAAGTTACTGAAACTCTTGAACCTACAGCAGAATATTTCCAAAAACTAAAAAAAGTTAAATGGAAAAACAAAAAAACAAAAAAACTCTTTGAAAAACTACATATTCTATTTGAGGAGATAAAGCGTATAAAATGGGGTGTTAATAAAGCTACTACTGTTGGAATTTCAGAAAAGAAGTTTACTTTATTATTAGCTGGTTGTAACGTGATAAACGATGCTAGAGATAAAATAAACATGCAAGATATCCTAATTGCATATAAAACTTATTTTAAACTCCTTAAAACAGATTTACCTTTACTAGTGGATAAATTATGGGAAATAAATAAATCTAAAGTGGATAAATAATGAATTGTTAATTTTTTAATATTCATTATAAACCTGCCGAATCTGCACCGAACACTAGTTTGTGCAGAGCTATGGCTTTAGGGAACCTACTAAACAGTTTAGGTGCAAAGGCAGATGCTAATTTTATATCACAGATTGGAGGATTAACCCGTCAAGGCATCAGCAGGCATGGCCTGTCACAAGGAGCACAATAGTATGGAATACAACTAACAGGATTAAAAGTTGATTCTGGAGACAACTACATCATACAAGACCCGTTCCTCGGAACAGTTGTTATGACCACAGAACAATTCAACAAATACTACACCGGCAACGCACTAACCACAAATCCAAACGGAAGAGGAACAACCCTAAGCATAGAAGAAATGAAAGGATTGTTTGGCGGTGTGCATATTATTGGTTATGATAAGTTAGATGGTGTGTGGGGTGGTGGGGCTGTTAAATGGTTTTATAGTACGGTGTTAGGTGCGGATGAAAAGGGTAATATGCCTTTATTCGGTAGATATAATCCTATGAGTTATCTTCCACCAATGATGGTTATGGATTATACTATTACAAAGGAATATGAAGCTTTAGATAAGGCTTGGCAAACGGGTAATCCTTGGGATTTCTGGGATTACACTTTTCTAACTATTCCTGGCTATAAAAATTTGAAGAACATGTGGGGCGGAGGAAACCTTCAATGGTGCTTAGAAACGTTATTTGGAATAGATGAAAATGGTAACATGTCATTGGGAAACACCCTAATTAATGTTGTATCACTAATCCCAATTGCAAGAGTGGTGTCTTGGGGAGGTAAAGCCATAAAAAGTGGAGGAATACTAGAAAAACTAGGAATACAAGGACTAAACCTAGGCGACAACATCATAGTAAATGAGTTCAGCAAATTTACAGGATGGTTAGGTAAGCAGATTGATTTTAAGAGTCCTGAGAATTTGAAGAATGGTCTTTCTTTTGTTACTAATTTAACTAATCCTAATCCTTTTGGACCTATTTTAGATTTGGCAGGTTATGCTGCAAAGAGAATAAATCCAGAGAGTATCATTGCTAAGGCAGCAACTGCTTTTAATACTTTTGAATTGAAACGTGGTGTTATGGAGCTTGCAACTACTTTAGTAGGGCCTGATCCAGTTAAAAAAATATCTGATCAGTGGCAAAAGGCTTATGATTTTGGAGTTAGAATTGTTCAAGATACAAAAACTGCTTTACAGGCAGGACACAATTATGTTAAAGCTAAAGCTACCCAAGGATATAACTATGTTAAAGCTAAAGCTACCCAAGGATATAACTATGTTAAAGCTAAAGCTACCCAAGGATATAACTATGTTAAAGCTAAAGC
>JACRPY010000001.1:5149-5952 GCA_016222945.1 Methanobacterium sp.
AAGCTACCCAAGGATATAACTATGTTAAAGCTAAAGCTACCCAAGGATATAACTATGTTGCAAATAAAGTTAATGATACGGTGAATTGGTTTAAAGGTGCAGTAGGATGGCATTAATCAGTATGGAATAAAAAAATAGGCATTCGGATAAAAAAAAGTTTTATGGAATGAAAAATATGTTTTTAAAGGAAAAACCAGCCCGAAAAGTAGCAGAAAAAGTACTAAAAAACTTCAGTGATATTGAAGGATTAAAAGAAGTGGTGGAGGGCATATTAAATTTACCTGATTCATGGGTTTATGAGAAGCTGGTTCATGGTGTTGTTATGGATCATCGTGTGAATTCTGGAGATTATGATGAACCTTCAAAGTTAATTAGGTTTGCATCAAAGAATATGAGTAAATTTCCTTTGAACATACCTTTTGCACCATTATTAACTGCAAAAGATGTTTTGGTAATCCATACACCAATTTATGATTTGTTTAGTATTAATTTAGGCAGTGATTTTACTCCTGAGGATTTGCATAAAATTTTTTATGGTGAAATGGCTGCAAGAATACTTTTCATGCTTGAAGATTTTGATTCAAATCAAGAAACACCCCAACCTACAGCTGAGTTCTTTAAACGGTTAGGTAAGGTTAAATGGCAGGATAAAAAAGTTAAGAAACTCTTTAATGGTTTGCATGAAATAGGGTATATGTCTGTGTTTAATAATTGGAAAGGTGCTGGGGGGAGAACACCAATCTTCACAAATACTGAAAAAGCTTTTATTTTGCTTTTGTCTGGTTGTAGTGCTGTGGTTGAGG
>JACRPY010000002.1:733253-865599 GCA_016222945.1 Methanobacterium sp.
ACTAGAAGTGTTGGTTGCTTGAGGGGAAGGTGGCTCCAGTACGAGAGGAACGAGCCGTCGGCGCCACTGGTCTACCGGTTGTCTGACAAGGCACTGCCGGGCAGCTACGCGCTAGATGATAAAGGCTGAAAGCATCTAAGCCTGAGGTATCCCCCGAAAATAAGCAACTTAGGACATGGGTAGAAGACCCGATTGATGGGGTAGGAGTGTAAGCTTCGAGGCTTCGGCCGAGTTGTTCAGCTCGCTATTTCCAACGTCCGTTTGTATGATTTCAATTCTAGTTAGGTGTATTCAGTTAGGGTGAAAAGTGCATGGAAATTAATATTCATTAGATTATCTGATCATTGGCACGGCGACCATAGCGGAGGGGCTACACCTGGACTCGTTTCGATCCCAGAAGTAAAGTCCTCCAGCGATTTGAGCTGTACTATAGTGTTTTCTATGGGAACCTCAAGACGTCGCCGGCCTTTCTACTTATATTATTTATTTTAAATTATATTATAAAATTAGATTTTTGTAATAATTTCACTAAAGTGAGTGTTATAGTGATCTTAATTAACATCTTTCAAATTAAATAACAAAAAAGTTATCTTCATATATTTACAATATAATTATTGTCATATCATTATTTGACTGATGCCTACGGTCCTTCTATGAGGTTGGCTTAGCCTTCTGTGATTAGGAGAAACCCAGCATTGGACAGACTGCCTGCTTCGAGGGTTGCTCGGGGAGGAAAGGGTTATCTACCAGTGAACCAGTGAGTTAGTATGCAGGCAAAATCACTTTTACTATTAAAAAAGGTTATTTGTTATCCATTAATTTTTCAAAATCAGTGAATTGTTCACTAATCCAGTGATATATTGTTCTTTGAGCCGTAATTTCTTTTAAATTCTCTAATCTTTGAGTTCTTTCATTTTTACTCATTTCTATGGCCTGATGATACGCCTCAGCAGTTTGGCTAACATCATAAGGGTTTACAGCCAGAACATGTTCTTTAAGTTCTTCAAAACACCCTGCTTTTTCCGATAAAATTACGGTTCCTTGGCTTTCATTGACTGCGGAAGATTCTTTAGGAACGATATTCATACCATCAGCGATGGGATTTACAATTATACAGTCATAGTTTTTAAAAGCAGCCACTACAAGATTATAATCTGCTTTGAATATCCATTCTATGGGTTTCCAATCATCCGTAGCGTATTTAACATTAATATTTTCTATTATGTCAATAACATCGTAGTAATAATTATGGTACTCTCTAATCTGTTGCCGGGTGGGTTTTCCAGTGGTCAGGAATTTAACTTTTCCGTGATACTGAGGATATTTATGCAAAAAGAGTTCGTAAGCTTCGAATCCCCTAATAATATTTTTACTCAAATCTATCCGGTCGGTACGGTAGAAAAGAAAGTATTCACCCTTTATTTCTTTTATCAATTTTTCTTTTTCTAATACTTTTGGTGAATTTGCAAGTCCTTTAATTCCTTCATGATCTACTGAAATTGGATAGCTCTTTACATGAGTAGCTTGTCCATTGTGCCAGATTATTCCATTATCATAATCCACTTCATCTGTATACTCTTCACAGGTTTGAATGAAGTTAGTTACATATCGAGGAAGATGGAACCCAAGGATGTTAGTGGATAGAAGCCCTTCAATAATTGCTTTTCTCATATATTCAGGTATGATGCTGAAATATTCTGATTGGGGCCATGGTATATGGATAAATTGGCTAAGGAATATGTCTTTCATTTTTTTCCGGATATAGGTAGGACATAAATATAGGTGATAGTCTTGTAGCATTATCAATGGTTCTTTTTCATTTTTTTTACTTTCTGCCACAACCTTTTCAGCGAATTTCTTATTCATATGCACGTAACCGTGTTTCCATGATTGATGGGTTTTATCATCGATAGTTGGAGTATAAGGACTGTTCCACATATAGTGTTGGATGAACCAGAGAAGTGGGTTGCTTATTACACTGTAATAGCATTCATATCGGTCAGAGTCAACCACAACAAAGGGCACCCAAAACTTTGGATCTTCATTTGGAATGGGTACTTTATTATCAGGGAATCGCTTAGCTATTTCCACATCTCCAGGAGTCATAACACTGGCTATCCATATGCCATTCAAATTTTCCATTAATGGTAGTAATGTAGATACAAGACCTCCAGCTCCTCTTTTCATCTCTATTTTGCTATTGTATTTATGGAACTCAACTGGACCTCGGTTGGAAGCTACAATTAAATTTTTATCATTTAAAAACTCTAAAATTTTATTTTGTTGTGGATAACTCATATTATTGCACCTCTAAAAAAAATTCAGGATTTTTATACTAATTTCAAAGGAATTGTAATTACTAAACATTTTCAATCATTTTTTTTACAGATTCTGTTAATTCTTGTAATTTTTGGGCAGATTTAGATTCAATATAGACTCTTATCAGCGGTTCGAAGCGGGAAGGTCTAATTAATATGAAAGAATCTTCTAAACCGACTCTAATACCATCTATGGTGTTAATATTATTTCCGGATTCAAATTTAGTCATGAAAGTTTCTATAACTTCATCTTTTTTCTCATGTTCACATTCTATAGTGAAACCAGTTCTGTTATATTCTTCTATTCCTCCTGCCAGGGTAGATAAAGTGGTATCTTCCTTGGCCAGTATTTCAAGCATTTTCATAACTGCAAAAATAGCATCGAAGCATGTCTGGAATTCAGGGAAAACATACATACCAGGTTCATCTCCTCCGAAAATTGCATTATTAGCATCTATTTCATTCAAAACAGTATCTATAGATGTTTTTATAAGATCTCCACCTTTATCTGACACTATTTCATCCAAAGACTGTGATGCAACTATGGATGAGACTATGGTGCGCCCAGGTTCCTTATTAAGTGCATATTTGGCAAAAATGCTCAATATGGTCTGATCTCGGATAATATTTCCATGCTGGTCAATGAAAACTGCCCTATCACGGTCATTATCCAATACAATACCGATATCAGCACCTAATGCGGTTGTAAGCTCAGATATTAATGATATTCTTTTAGGGCTGGGTTCAGGAAAATCAATATCGCATTCACTATCTTTGCATCGTATAAGAACAGTCTCACAATCAAGTTCATCTAATATTTGGGGGACCAAAGGTATGTTAACACCTTCTTCACAGTCTAAAACCACTAAAAATGCTTTATTTTTTATAATTTCATTATTTATGTGTTTAAGAACGCCTTTTATATAAGGTTCTTGATATTCATGAACATATTTTAATTGACCTATCTGGTTCCAAGGTACTTTTTCAGCATGTCTATGCTCTAAAGGAATTTCATGTTCACTTAATATTTTAATATCAATATCTTCTGGTCTCAGATGGGATTTACTTATTGTAATCATGACACTGGCGTCGTAAAGGCCCATCCCGTAATGTATAACTGGTATTGGCGCAATCCCTAAGTCAATAACATTTACGCCAGATGACATTAAGCCAGTGGTTAAAGATCTTTTGATCATCTGAGAAGGAACATTTAAGTCTCTGCCTACCATAACATTCTTTCCAATACCAACATGATTACCTACTATGGTTCCTAAATGTGATGCAAATTTGTTGGTAATCTCTACGTTTACTACTCCTCTAATGTTTTGGATGTATTTAGACATTTAACTCCTCTAATTTATTAAAAATTGATTTAAGTTACAAAAGGATAATCAGAGTCTACAATGGAGTCAGGTAAAATTACTGCACTGTTGTATATTGTTCTTTTAGATCTTACTCTACTGAATGATCCTAATTGCACGGAACTTCCAAGTATTGCACCTCTTTCAATAAAACTTCCTTTTTCAACACAACATCCTGAATCTACAATGCATTCTTTCAAGCACGAACTAGCTTTTATTGTACTGTCTGGAAAAATAACAGAACCTTTAATTGTTGAACTTTTTTCTAAATATGTATTTTCGCCTATGACTGTATTTTTTCCCAGAGTACATCCTCGTTCTATAACAGAACTATCTCCTATGGCTACAGGTCCGATTATTCTAACTTTTTCATCAATTTCAACATTTTTACCGATCCATATGTCTCCTAATCTTCCAACACCTTCTTTTAGTTTTTTCCCTGAAGGTTCATACCCGGTTTTTTTGTTAAGGACATCATAATTTGCTTGAAGATAAGTTTTAGGTCTTCCCACATCATTCCAATAACTTTTTAGCACGTATCCATATATTCTGGCGTGTTCTTCGATTAATTGAGGAAATACGTCCTGAGAAAAGTCGACTTCGCTTTTTTTAGTATCTATGTAGTCGAATATTTCTGGTTCTAATATATAAGTGCCTGTGTTGGCGATTTTACTAAAAACTTCTTGGGGAGATGGTTTTTCTAAAAATTTAATAATCTGATTATTATCATCAAGAACTGCGATTCCAAAATGGCTGGGGTTATCAACAGGAGTTAGTAGCATAGTGGCAAGGGCTTTATTTTTCTTATGAAAATGTAAGAGTTCATTTAAATCCATGTCAACTAACACATCTCCGCTTAAAACAAAAAAAGTATCATCAATATATTTTCCTGCATTCTTAACGCCCCCTGCAGTTCCCAAGGGCTGTTTTTCTACAGAATAATTTATGTTTAATTCAGGGTAATCTTTTTCAAGCAAGCTTTTAATTTGATTTTTTAAATAACTTAAAGTTACTACTATGTCATTATATCCGCTGATTTTGAGTTTTTCAATTATGTACTCGATCATGGGACGGTTAGCGATAGGAATAAGGGGTTTTGGTCTTGATAATGTTAAAGGACGTATACGATTTCCTTTTCCACCCGCCATTATGATGGCTTTTATCATATTGTATTATAATATAAAGTTTACATTAAATAAAGTTTTTCCTAAAAAATAAATATCTGCCCTTTATTTGTTTATTTAAGTTTTAATTGTTCTTTAATTAGCCTAATAACCATCTAAAGAATTTAAGAACTTCATTTACATTGTACACAAAAAATGATGAACTGTTTTTAACGTAGTTTGGTATTTCTGAGGATAACACAAGTATACTGGTTCCTTGTATTTTACCTTCTTTTTCCAATTCTTTAAGTTTTTTAAAAGCATCAAAATCAGTGATATCATCACCTAAATAAATAACTTTTCTTAAGTTATGGTCTTCAATGATTCTATGAATAATGGTGCCCTTGTCATAACTTGAAGGTGGTTTTAGCTCCACTAGTTTACGACCTTCTGAAATTTGAAGATTTTTTGATTCAGGAGATTTTTTTATAGCATTTATTATTTCTTCACGCACATGCTCTGGTTCATTACACTGTCTAAAATGTATGGAATAGCAAATTTCTTTATCTTCAAATAATATACAGGGAATATTGTACAACTCTTCATTTATTTTTTGAGCGCTCTTTTTGATTTGCGGGAGGTATTTTTTAACTTCATCTGCCACTTGGTACTCTTCATTGAATATATATTCTAAACCATGGTTTCCAACATATAAGATATCTTCAATTCCAACCATTTTTTTAGCGTTATTTGCAGAGCGGCCGCTGATAACTGCCAGCAAACCAAACTTTTCTTTGAGTTTTATAAGTTTTCTGCGCATGGGTTCAGTAACAACTGCTTCTTCAGGAGTAGGGGCGATGGCACTGATAGTACCATCTATATCTGTTATAATTGCCGTGTTATTATCATTTTTGAATTTATTCATGTCTTCTAAATTATCAAAAAGATATTTAACCATGTCAAATCACGTTTAATCATTAAATTATGGATTTAATTTGTTTATTTTTTCAAAATATTTTTATATTTTTCTTTTTTTAAATTTTGAGTCATTAATCTAAAACTTTAGAAATATTCTTTAATGTTATGAATTAAGTTATAGGGATCCTCAGCTATTACTGTACTTCCATAAAGTTCCATACCGCCAATATCTGCAGTGGGTTTAAGAATAGTTCCTCTATCAACAATTTTTATTAAATAGGGAAAGTAAGAGTTATTGTTTAAAGGAGGGCAATATATGGCCATGTTATAACTATGTACTCCTAAGGCATCAATGAAATATCTAAGAATATTAAAAATAACTTTTTTTGCATTTTTACTGGTGAAAGGTGATTCTAATGGGTTAATTATAATTTCTTTTTCTTTAGTAGGAGTAATAGGAGCATATAGTTTTACATCACCTATTTCATGGACAAGACCTAGAGAATCATGAATTTTGTATATATCCTGGAAATAATCTGTGTTGTTCTTGTTTTGATATGTTTCATGGGTTTTTTTCATAGATTCTGTTTTAGCGTAAGAAATGTCTTTACTCATAAGTATTTGGGCGTGGCCGTGTATCTGGGATGCACCTGCTTTGTAGAGGCAATTCCAAACAAAAAAAGGAAATTTATACTCTTCATTTTCTAAAAACACTTTTTCAAACCATTTAAAACCAGTATTAATATAATCACTTAGCTCTTCTAAATTAAATTCAAGAGGATTATGGTTATTAAAAACCACTAAACTGCTCCATACATCATATTTAGCAATATTAGCTGCAGTTACAGAATGTTCTCCTATAACTCTGCCGAAAACATCTTCTGGTGTGTATTTTTCCGCGTTACAAAAATCGCAGTTTGCTTTAGAATCAATAATTAATTTATTAATTTGATCTTTTTGGGTTTTAATATCTAATTTGTCCATACCTGGCCGTTGAGTACGTATATGATTGAAAAGAGCCCCTTCACCGCTCCACTTATTAAAGATTTTCACTATTTTCTGGTTTTCAATTCTATTTACTACTTGATCTATGGTTTCAATAAATTCTCCAGACTCATTTTTTTGGCCAAAATATCCTAAAATCTTATTTTTCATTCCATCAGGAATTTTCATAGTCCCAGTTTCAAAATAAACTTTATAAACTCTCTTAAAAAGCTTATATGATTGAGAGTCATGTTCCTTTAAATATTTTATGCGATCTCCCAGTTCTATTATGGAAGCCATAAATATTCACCTCTAATTAATATTTAGTTTCGGAATATTTATATTGACCGAATTGAATTATTTGACTTTAACTCAGTGAATAATCTGATTCAGTTAATTTAATTTGATGATCAAATGAAAAAATATAAGAGAAAAAGAAGACTAATTTTTAAGAGATCAATATAATAAATAATATATTCAAATAAGGAGCATTATGTCGATAATGTCTATTATTGAAGGATTTTTCCTAAATTATGGCTTGTTAGGAGTTTTCTTGGGTTCTATTACTGAACAGGTAATTGCACCTATTCCATCAAGCATCGTTGTTTTGGGTTCAAGTTTCATAGTTATGAAAGGAACCTCTTTAGCTTTAGGAAGTTTAAGCACATTATTTTTTATAGTTTCGATTCCTGCAGCTGCAGGAGTAACAATAGGGTCATTAGTATATTATTTTATTTCTTATAAAGTGGGAATGCCCTTTGTAGAGCGTGCAGGGAAATATTTAGGAGTTTCTGTTGAAGATATTCAGAATGTAGAAAAAAGAGTTAAAGAAAGTCGTTATGATCATTTTTTCCTTTTTGGAGCTCGTTGTTTGCCAATAATTCCAAGTATTGCCGTAAACCTTTTTTGCGGTTTAATAAAATATCCTCTTAGAAATTATTTAGTTATAACATTTTTTGGAGCATTGATACAGGCAACTATTCTTGGAATTGTCGGATGGCAGGTTGGGAATTTTTACATAAGCTTGGCAGATAATATATCCTTTTTAAATGATATAATAGCAATATTAATCGTTTTAATTGTTGTATTGTATGTTATTAAGAAGAGAAGAGAAAAAGGGAGTAAAAAAGAGGAATGATTGTTTATTAGTATGCATTTTACCGGTTTTTAGATTTACTAAGTATTAGCGCGTGTTAGTCCTTCCTGATTTATAGCTTCATCTAACTCTTTTTTCATTTCGGGTTTAAATCCAGGTAGATTAATAACCCAGTCCATCCATCCATATCTATAGTTAGTATAACTATAGGAACCTGCAGTTCTGGTGCCATTTGCAATTGCTGGAATGTTATAATGTCCTGCTATTGTTTTTTCTGGCCAGTATACTACCCAAACTGAAGTATTACTTGGAACCATAATGACACTATATGTATTTGTGCCACTGTAAACAAGCCCAGTAGATTTTTCGTTGTTTAAAATATAGAATATGGTGATGTTTTCATTTCTGGGAAAGTATTTCTGTGAAAAATATTTGATCCCAGTAAAATCATCTAAAGCACTTACAAAAAGTACATGATTTCCTTTTATGGGGATAGCCTCATTTTCAGGCGCATTTAATGCTTGTTCTGTTAATTTTGCTCCAGTAGCTGGACTCATGTGACTATTGCTACTTGAAGGAAAATCATTTATTAACGGTGAAGTTTCATTAATTATTTCTAAAGCTGAAATATCTGAATCTGAGGAAAATCATTGCACCCGCTTATTGATAAGATTATAATAAGTACAAATATTGTTCCAAAATGCCCAATAAACTCAATTTTTTTCAATTAAACACCTTTATATGGTTTTTATATTTGACTTAATTTGTGAATATATAAATATTTGTACATTTAATGAAATATTATCCTTTTTAAAAATAGAAAAGATATTAATAAAGTGGGCTAATACTTTCAATATAAATTATTATGTTTCAACAGTAATTGATGGGTAATTATGGCTATTTACAGTCTTTCCTACAAAAATTTACGTAGAAATTGGTGGAGAAACACTTCTACAGTTTTAAGAATAGCATTTGGAGTAATTGTACTTTTAATACTGATTAGTTCTGGCATTGGGATCACTACCGTCCTTGGTCAAACCACAGGGTCTAGTGGAAATGAAACTTCCAATTTGACAGATAGTGGAAATATGGGATTTAATAATTTCATAAATTCACTAAATGATTATGTAAATTCACTATTAGGTTCAAATACTTCTAATTCACAATTAATAAAGGGAGTAAGGTCTATTTTAGGAAGTATTATCTCTTTTTTAGATATAATAGCAAGTATTGTGTTTTTAGTGGGGATTTTTGGAATTACATATGCTATGGATCTTAATTTACTTGAAAGAAGAAGAGAAATAGGTTTATTAAAGTCTTTGGGTTTTACAGAGCTCCAGATAATGTTCAGCCTTCTTTTGGAGGCAGGTTTATTAGGTTTTATCGGAGCTATGATTGGCACAGTACTTGTGGTCATTGGAATAACTATTTTATCCAGTGTGATTAACATAGCACTTTTTTCTATTGTTATGCCAGTTTGGTTGCCTTTTTGGGCGATATTTATAACTACTATATTAAGTGCTTTGATTGCAGCATTTTCCATATGGTATTATGTTAAAAAGGATCCTGTGGAGGCTTTAAGAATATGAATGCTCCTATTTTGGAATTTCAGGATGTATGGAAAACATTTGGAAATGATAAAACAAAATTAGATGCATTGAAGGAGATTGATCTTGAAATTGAAGAGAACTCGGTAAATCTTATTTTAGGCCCATCAGGCTCGGGTAAAAGTACTTTATTAAATCTTATAAGCTTAATGGATACTCCAACAAAAGGAAAAATATTTATAAAAGGAAAAAACACTTTAAACATGTCTAAATCTGAAAGGAGCAAATTCAGAAGGGATGAGATAGGGATTATTTACCAGCGAGATAATCTTTTCCCATATTTAAACATTCTTGAAAATGTTATGGTTCCAATGATAGTCAAAGACAAGGAAAAAGCAATTAAACTACTCAAAATTGCAGGTTTAACTAAGATAACTGAATTTCCAGATGAAATTCATATAGTGGAACAACAACAAACTGCTCTTGTGAGGGCTGCAATTAATAATCCTTCTATTTTAATAGCGGATGAACCTACTGGGGAATTAAATTTAGAGGCTGCAGATAAACTTATGAACTTAATAAAATCTGTTGGAAATAAGTCTACAGTTCTAATTGCTTCAAATAATCAGGATTTAGATAAATACTGTGATAATATATTCTATATTAAAGAGGGGATGATATTGGAAAATAAATAAGATTAAAAAAGGATTTGGGGAGTATTTACTTTATCAATTCTCCAACTTCGTCAGCTACTTTCCAGTGGCTACCTCTCTTTTCGTTTCTACGAATTAACAATACTCCAAGTGCTGCACCAACAATACCTCCAGCAGTATCTGTGAATAGATCATTCATTGTATCATCTAAAGGATCTTGAGTTGGAGAGCCTTGCATTTGGGTGTTACCTGTAATTTGTCCTAAAGGACCTTTTGATAAATATGTATCATAGGTGTATTCTCCCATTTCAAGCATACCTCCAAATCCAATAGTTACTATTACAATAAGCACTGCCATGGTGGTATATGATGCTTTCAATTTACCATAGAAATACATTGTGTAAACAACCATCATTCCTATTAAAGCAATGTATAGAGGGAGCATGAAATGCATGAAATTGTCGTAATGAGGAAGTTTGACATATAAGCCAAGGGCATCTCCACCAACCAATTCGAAAAGCACCATTGCTAAAAGCAAAAGCTCAATTTCCACAGGGAGTGCATGTATTCTACCTTTAGTAAAAAATGCTGGAGCATTAATTATGGCTAATGCTATTAAAATCAATATTCCAAAAATCCTTTCAGCACCATTAGCTCCACCAAAAATAGTAATGTAAATACCAGCAATCAAAAGAAAAATCCTTAATACTCTGAGCAAATTTCTTTGTAATGGGCTCATTTTTTCCTTATCTGGGTTTAGATAGCTCATTTTTATCACCAAAATCTTTAAATTAATTTATGATTTATTTAAATATCTAATAACAGATTTAGAGTAATTATTATAAATAATTTACTGAAAAGTTACATTTCAAGCTTACAAAGTGAATAATAATGGATAAATTAAGAAACCATTTATTTATCAAGAAAAATCTATTTATTAAAAATCAGTTTTAAAATTTCTCAAGCATCTGTCCATAAATTTCCTTTAATTTCCCATCAGACTTCTCATAAATCATTCTTAGAATCAACTCAGGGGTACTTTTTGCCAGATAATTCATTTTAGGAGTTCTATCAACTAAGAGGTTATAATCGTCATCCAGGCCTTTAGCTTCAATTCCATCCACTCTAACCTGGGTGAATTTCATTAGTTCCCGTGCCATGTGGGTTACAATAACTGCATAGGAATCAGAATCTTTTAGGAGGTCTATAAAGCTTGCTATTATTTTTACTGCAGCTTCAAGTTCAGTTATGGCTTCTAATTCATCTAATAAAACTAATTTATGAGTATCTGTAGTTACTACTGGCATGAATGTGTTAAGGAATGATTCAAACGCTCCAGCATCAAGTGATCTCTTCTTTGAGAAGAAATATACTTCATCTACTAACTTTACAGTTGCTTCACTAGCACAAACAGGAAGCCCCATCTGTGTCATTACTGAAATTTGGGCTAAAGTTTCAAGCAATGTTGTTTTACCTCCACTATTTGCCCCAGTCAGAAGAGCAACATTTTCAGGTGTTTTAAGGGAATAATCAATTTTTTGAATATTAAAATTATTTTCTAATGCTAAATTAAGGTGAATTCCTTCCTTGAAATTGAATTCATCTCCTATTTGTGGCGGATTTAGGTCATAGTAATATGCAAAGCATCCTAATGCAAATTCATAATCAAATTCTAATATTTCATGAATTTCAGATTCAGTCATTTCTTTAAGGCTTGAAAGTCGGGAGGCAGCAATTACCTTTTTATCAAATGCCTTTAAGTGTTGTTTTGAAATTTCCTGCCTTTTTACCCTTTCAAATTCATGATAATCTATTTCTATGGGATATTTTGGTATAAATGGGTCAAATACGCAGCCTGTTTTGTCTTTGATTTCATTTATAGCTTCTTTTATTACTCCATCAAATATTTTCTGTATTTTAGCAGGCATTCCTTCATTCATCAATGCTAAAACTTCATCGCCTTTAAGATCAACCTTTTTAATGCTTTCTTTAAGCTTTAAATCAGCATGGGTTTTGGCATCTTCAACAGCATCATTAAACATGCTTTCATCAACTTTAGCTGATTCCAGAGAGTCAAGAATTTCAAGTACTTCAGGAATTACTGATTCACGTCCTAATATGTCTTTAATTTTTAAAATATTCCCTAAAAGATCGTAGTTTGTGTAGAAGTATGATAAAACTGTTTCTGGAACTATTTCGTATTCTGTAGAATCGCTTGTTACCATAGCAACATTATAGGTATCATCAATCTCGATTTGCCCTGTAGAATAAATATAAACTACAAATTCATAATCTTCAAGACTTTCAAGCTCTTCAGTTGTCATGATGGTACAATACTTGTTTAAATCCATATCCAATAATTGGTTGTAATCTTCTCTCGATTCAACGAGTAATGCCCTTGTTGGATCGTATTTGGGCTTGTTTTCCCATGATGGATTTACTTTTTTAAGCAGATTTTTAATTTCATCTATAGGGAGGTTGGATATGGCCTTTTTTGAATTCATTACAAAATCTAAATTTTCCTGAATCTTCGAGACATCTTTTGTGGGGCTGATTAGAAGAATACGGTTTTTTCCATATTTTGTATGAGCATAACTAAGAATTCTAGCAATTACATCATTATAAATTTGAATAGTTCGCCCTGTTTTTAAAAATTCTTCTTTAGGATTGCCTAAAGCAGCATTTATTATTTCTATGGCTTTAGATTGACTTACACCTTCAATTCTTGAAAGTTTATCCACTTCAAAGTTTCCAATCGCTGATTCTAATGCTTCGTGGCTTCCAAAACTGTCAACAATCTTTTTAGCCAGCTTTTCACCTATACCTCTAATTTTTGTTAAATCCAAGTTATATCACCAATAAAAATTCTAATCACTTAATTTCAGATTTTAATTATATAAAAAGCATTTATTAAGATTATTTATCTTAATTTAAATCATATTAATCTTTTATTATACATATTGATTTGTTCAATCATTGCAAAATCATTTTAGGAATTTTTCATATAATAGTATATCCTATATTTAAATATAGTTTCTTAGACAGTAAAAATATTTTCAAAGAAAGATAATATAATTAAACTAACTTCGAACGATTATTTTTCCAAGAAACTGTTAACAAGATATAATTTAAAGGAACAAAATCATGGAATCTTATATATTTTACATATTAATACTTATAATCACTGGTGCAGGGATAGGATTTTTATCAGGGCTTTTAGGAGTTGGCGGAGGTTTTATAATGGTTCCAATCCAATTCTGGCTCCTTACATCAATGGGTGTTGATCCTACAGTTGCAATCAGAATTTCTTTAGGCACAAGTCTTGCAGTCATACTTCCAACAGCCATAAGTGGAGCATATGGTCATTACAGAAAGAATGCAGTTTTAATTAAACCTACAGCATTTTTAGCGGTAACTGGTATGATGGGAGGTATTTTGGGAGGGATTATAGCTACAAATATTTCTGGTGATGTTTTACAGATTATTTTCGGTTTAGCAGCATTAATAGTGGCTTTCAAGATGCTTGTAATGAAATATCCAGAGATTAATGAAAAACCAATTGACAAAACTATTTACTACATTTTCGGAGGCCTTTTTGTTGGAATAATGTCAGGTCTTCTTGGAGTGGGTGGCGGATTTATTGTAGTTCCATTTATGGTTATTTTAATGAGATACGATATACACAAAGCTATTGGGACCTCAACAGCAGTAATCGTGTTTACCTCCATTGGAGGAATAATATCTTATATATTTAATGGGTGGGGTATGCAAGGGTTGCCTCAATATTCTTTAGGGTATGTTAATTTACTTCAGTTGGTGCTTTTAGCAGGTGCAAGTATTCCTATGGCCCAGATTGGTGTAAAAACAGCTCATAAACTTTCTTCACGAAAATTGAATTATATATTTGTAGGTTTAATGATTTTAATAGGTTTAAAAATGATTGGAGTTATTTAACAAAAAATGTTTATTAATGTAATGGTTATAATTAAACTCAGTGATAGATTTATAGCTAAATAAAGACTTTAAATTGGTTGAAATAAAATATGGATAATAGCTGGGGGAATAAATATAACAAAAAATGTTGTTCTCGTCGTTGAGGATGAGAGAGTTGTGGCGATGGATATTGTTTCTCGTTTAGAAAATATGGGTTATGAAGTACCAAAACCTGCTTCAACTGGTAAAGATGCTATTAAATTAGCATTAGAGGTTAAACCGGACATAATACTCATGGATATTGTTATTAAGGGATCTATTGATGGTATTGAAGCTGCAAAACGGATAAATAATCTTTTTGATATTCCTATAATATTTGTTACGGCTTATTCTGATGATGAAATCATTCAAAGAGCCAAAAAAACAGTTCCCTATGGGTATATTATAAAACCTTTTGAAGATAGGGATTTATACAGTATGATCGAAGTTTCAATATATAAGCATGAAAAAGATAGAAAATCAAAGAAAAATAAGGAAAAAGAGTCTGAAGCTCAAAGTTCATGAAACAATCGTTTTTTTATATAGAAACAATATTATATAGAAACGAGGATTATAAAATAAATTTATTCTTTTCTACTCCTCTAATGAAATTTCCTGTTGTAATTCCGCCTAAAGAAATCTTTTTAACTTCATTTTTTAAATTTTTTAAATGCCCTTTTTTATTTTTAGCATAATTTTCTATTTCAATGGCCTGCTTATAAATAAAACATATTTTGTTTGTATATTCTGCTGTACGCCCTCGTGAATCAATTATAACAGTATCAATACCCATATTATTGATTTGAGGCATATAATCAATTAAAGATAGTTCTACGGAATTTAGGATATATGTGTTACATTTTGTGTCAAATCTTAAGGGGAATAAATGATTTTTACTATCTAAAAGTCCCCAGAACATTTTTGTGAATGTATCAATGTCATTTTCTTCAATAGAAATTATATGATCTTTAGAAACTATAGATTCAAGGTTTCCTTGCACTAAAAGTTCAAGTTTGCCTTTAATTTTTCCTTCACGCACATTAAATAGCAATACTTTAATTTCATCTCTTGAAAGCTCAGGAGAAATGGTAAAACTTTTAAATATACAATTTAATTCCATTATCGACTGGTGATTCCATATATTTAGCCCGGAAGATCCATATAACTTTATTTTGGGATTCAATTTTAAAATAAATTGGGCAGCCCCAATTCCATCAACCATAACTCCTTTAATTCCATCAGCAAATGATTGAGTTAATATTGGTTTAATTTCATTTAAAAAATAATCTGAAGTGATTTTAGGTAATTTTAAACATATTTTAGTGTTATTGTCTTTACAGATAGAAATAGCTTCCATAATTCTGCTATAAAATTCCTCAACATCGATTTTAGAGTTATTTTTACAATTTAAAGGAAAATTTATGGTGAATGGATCAAAATAAACCATGTCCACCCATTTTACGGCACTATTTAAAGTATCTAAACTGTCTACATAAACTGCTAAATCAACAGGCTTTTTATTTTCACTAATATTTTCAATAGATTTATTCAAAAGCTTATTAAGGTTATTTAGATTTTTATAAGCTTTTTCTATTTTATTTTCATTTGGAAGATAGGTTGAAATTATTTTTTTCTCTATTTTATCAAATAATTCTCTTCGAAGTTGGTTAATCTTGCTAATTGGTGTAAAAAAACATCCAGTATATTTTATTTGGATATTATTAATATGAAAAGGTGTTCCTCCTGTTTTAAGAAACTGATTTTCGATTGTTTCAGCGTTTAATGGTTTATTAATTGCTTTTTCCATTTTAAAATCAGCAGACATTTCTAATTGTACAGCACTCTTCGGACCATTAAATTTACTTTTAAGTGTTATTGATCCATCTTTTTCTACAGATACATATAAATCAATAAAAATGGCGTTTTTTAACTTATCTGGAGGATAATTAATTATTTTTTGGGTTTTCTCTCCAAATGATTTACTTTTGGTTAAATAAACAGAATTTCCTGGCTTTAAATTATGTTGAACTTTTAATTTCATCTTATTTTTTTTAATATATGGGATTTCATGTATTCCCATACCATATTCTCTTTCATTCTTGTTAGATGGTATAAATGCGATACCATCGCCTTTTTGAGGAATTAAATCTCCCATAAGTTCTATAAGGACTTCCTTACTTTTCATGTTATAACTGGAGACGGTTCCAATGTAAATGCCACGATTTCCAGGACGATTACGTCCCATTACTTTATTTTTATTATCTTCTAATAGATATCCGCCAGTAAAATCCCTATTAAAAGCTAATTTAAGGTGATTTATGTCTTTTTTATTTGCTTTCCATTTTCCTTTTGCAATTGAATCCAGAGCTTTGCGGTATATGCTTACAACAATTGCAACATATTCTGGTGATCTCATCCGTCCTTCAATTTTAATAGAATTAATAGATGATTTAAAAATAAGCTCTAAATTTTCGTAGATAGATAAATCACGTGTTGATAAAAGGTATTTCTCATTTATTTTTGTTTTATTCAGTTTAACTGGTCTTCCATATTTATCTTCCGCGCTATAGGCTAATTCGTAGGTTTTCCTGCATGGTTGGGCACACATTCCTCTATTTCCGCTCCGACCACCAATTAATGACGATAAAAGACATTGGCCAGAGTAAGAGTAACAAAGAGCGCCATGGGCAAAAATTTCAATCTCAATTTCACATGATTTAAGATTTTCACTGATTTTTTTTATTTGAGATAATTCCATTTCCCTTGCAAGTACCACACGTTTAAATCCAAATTCTGATGCCCATTTAACACCTTCAAGATTATGTATTGTCATTTGTGTTGATGCATGAAGATTTAAATCAGGAACCAGTTCTTTTGCTAATTTTGCAACACCAACATCTTGAACTAAAATTGCATCAATGCCTATTTTGTAGAGAAAAATGAGATATTCGGCTAATTTTTTAAGTTCATAATCGTTAACCAGTGTATTAACAGTTACATGGATTTTAACTCCTCTTAAATGAGCATAACAGGTAGCTTCTTTTAATTCTTCATTACTAAAATTAGATGCATAATGACGTGCTCCAAATTGCTTCCCTGCAATATAAACAGCATCTGCACCAGCATTTACAGCTGCTTTTAGTGCATCCATAGAGCCGGCTGGTGCTAATAGTTCAGGTATCTTTATTTCCATTATAATTCTCCAATTAAACGTAAAATTGACAATTTCCTATTAAAAAATGAATTATATCCTATGATGAAATAATGTTTATTTTTCGATAATTATATTTTTAATGTAATAAATAGAAGATGATATGTATATTTGTTTAGAAGGTATTGATGGCTCAGGAAAATCAACGCAGATAAAACTTCTTGAAAAATGGCTTAAAGATTATGGATATGATGTTATGCGAATTTTTGAGCCTACAAATTCATCTGTTGGTAAATTAATAAGAGAAATGCTTAGAGATCCTGATGCTACACTGGAAAACTTCCAAAAAACCCTTGCACTTCTATTTGCTGCAGATCGCATGATTCTTATGGATGAAATTGAGGCTGCAGAAGAAAAGGGAAAGGCAGTAATAAGTGATAGATGTTTCTATTCAAGTATTGCCTATCAAAATGATCCATTATGGACATTTGAATTAAATAAATTCGTTAAAAAACCAAATATAGTAATATTGCTGGATTTGGATGTTGAAACTGCCCTTGAAAGATGTGATGGTAAGGATAGTTTTGAAAATAAAGCTTTTCTTGAAAAAATAAGGGAAAATTATCTTAAACTTGCTGGGGAAAATGATTTCTTTGTTTTAAATGCAAACAATGGAGTTAACAAGATTCATGAAGATATAAAAAGAGTTATTTCCCCAAAAATAGGTAGATGCATCTAATTTTTCATTTAATCAATTTCATGCACTGGGGGCGATCAAAACAGCATTGAAGATATGCTTTAAAATAAAACCCTCAAACACGGAGTGTTTGGGGCGCCAAAAATTCTTTGAATTTTTGAGCGAATTTATTTTTTATTTTCTAACTCTTTTATTCTCTCATTCAGCCCATTAATGATTATATCCTGTGCATTTTCAAGTACTTCTTTTTCACCATAAAGCATAGGACCATACTCGGTTTGTTTTACTTCTAAATCAAGTTTTTCCAATACTTCAGCCATTACTTGTCCTGGAACTCCTGGAGGTAGTTTCATTTCATATTTCATAATAATCACCATTTACTTTTTAAGATATTCTCTTACTGGTTCTAAAATTTTAACTAAATTAGATGTTACGGCATTTTTAAGGTCTAATGGATGTAATCTGTTGTTACTATAAGATTCAATGAGTTCGTCATAAGTTAATTCAAGATTTCCTCCAAATTTAGGAGGTCTTTCAATTAACAAAGTCTCTTGTTTATCATATATAAAATGTTTTGCAATCTCCACAACAGGATTTCCTTCAATCTCTCCTGCAGGGCAGAAACTATTCTTTATCTTCTTTTCAATGTCTTTAGGAGAATCATCAATTGCTATGAAATTCTCTTTACTTGAAGACATCTTTTCACCGCCATCAGTCCCATGTAGAAGTGGTGTGTGGATACATACTGGTGCAGAAGAACCTACTTTAGGTAAATTTTCTCTTGCAAGCATATGGATCTTTCTTTGTTCCATTCCACCTACTGCAACATCAGTATCTAAAAATAACATATCAATAACTTGCATTATGGGATATATTACCTCAGCAACTTTATGATCTTCTTCATCTCGTGTTATTTGAGCCATACTTCTCCTTGCACGTGTCAAGGTTGTTGAAAGAGCAAGCTCATAAACTTTTAATGTGTAACTATCATCTGTCTGGAAAGAAGAACCTAAAATAAATTCAGTGTCTTCACTAAGTCCAAAAGCCAGGAAACATTTCTTCATATATTCTGAAATTTCTTTAATCTCTTCAAGACTACCTTTACCATTTAAATAAGCATGGAGATCTGCAAGAAGAATCTTTATTTTAAAACCTGCCTTTTGCAGGTCAATCATCTTTTTTACAGTGATTGCATGTCCCAGATGGACTTTTCCAGAAGGTTCATAACCAATATAAGCTACAGGAGAATCCTTTTCAATCTTTTCTTTAAGTTCATCTGGAGTTATTATTTCAAGCGTTCCTCTTTTTATCATATCTATCTTGCTATCAATGTCCATCATATCACCGTAAATTATCTAAAATTTGTTATATCGAGTAATTTTAAGAATTAGATAATTAATAATAATTTAAATCTTTAATTAAATTATGTTTTATACAATTTAAATATTGTTAAAAATCTTTGAATATAAGTAAGCTTCTTTTTAAAATATATCAATTGCATGTATTTTTTAGGATGTAGATATTTTCATCTATTTCTATTACATGTATCTGCATGCCAATTTCAATATCTTCAGTTTCAGAGTTTATTTCTAGATCTATTGGTTCATATGAAACTGGATGGAGGATTTGAATTGAATTAGGGGTTTTTGAAGTTACTGTTGTTTCTTTAACATCCTCTTTTTTGGCAACAGTCTCAATTTTATCGTAATCTCTCCACTGAACAGAAATATACTTTCTTGAAATTAAATCTTTAATAAGCACCTTTTTACCATCTATTCCCATAATTTGGCCTGGAACGTTTTCATATTTAATGAAGTCATGAAATCTAAAATAAGGTAACCTAACTGAAATCCATATCCTATAAAGGTCTTTCCCTGCTGATTTATCCCGACCCATAAGTCGCGGAGATTCCTTGACAACACCCCCAACACTGTCCTTTATGGTGTTAGATAACCGTTTTGCAACCTTATACGTGCCCACATAATAATCAATCCCTTCTTTAAGCACAGCACGCTCTGAAATATATGCCATTTTATTCTTTTTAGAGATTTTATTGATATTATCTGCAATAATGCCATCAACTACTGCAATTTCATCATCATCTGGAATTCTTTTATCTGCCCTTAATTGGATTACAGCTTCAAAATATCCTGATTGAAACTTACTGCATTCTGGGCATACCATTCTTTTAATTTTAAAATTTATTTTATACTCCTGTTCAACAATTTCCCCTAAAACATCCCCCTTAACATGAACAATACAATCAATATTTGATCCTCGTGCCAGAATTGTTTCTGCACCAATTTCAGCGTTTTCAACGTATTCGCTGAGATTAATATGTTTATTTAAGGTATTTAGCATGATTTCTTTATCAGAAAGTTCTAGTTCATGCCATCTTCCACTTACAAGACGTGACTGGCAATGTGCACAGACAGTTATCTCCAGTTCAGAGGGAATTTCAGCTAAAACAACTTCTTTTAGAAAACAGGATTTACAAACGCCATCAAAGATTTTTTCATCTGTTTTTCCGCATTTTGGACAGAACATGATATCAATCTATTTAATTTAAAAACAGAATACATAATGGATTTTTAATCCATTATAATGTTTTAAGTGGAGCTTTAGCACCACATGCTTCGCATTTTAATAAAAATATACGATCTTCTCTGATTATTTTGGTATCTGGCCGGTTACACTCATGGCACATGATAAATCTGTCTACATACTCTTGTATTCGTTCATTTATCAAATAATGGGTGAATTTTCCCTGCATAATGGCTCTGCTTCCTTCTAAATTCCCTGCAGTACCTAATTCTCTAAGTAAAAATTTAAGTAAGTGTTGAGGGTCCCTATTAAATGCATCTGCAATTTCTCTGAAGTTTTGAATCATTGTTCGGTTTCCTTGAATCACAGAATATGCTTTGGGAACATTAAATCTTGTTGTTTCAAAAACTTTTTGTGGTAATTGGTCTATAGCCCGGTCTAATAATTTATCGTAATCGCTCATTTTTTATCCTCCAAAAATTAAAAATTTATGTAAGCTTGATAACTAATATTTTAGAATCTATAATATAATATATATGCATTTTTAAGCTTAAAAAGGTAGGTGATAGAATTAGTGTAAATCTATCACACTGTTTTAAGGTATCCTTGTGTAGGTTCAAAAACAAGTCCTTGCTGCTTTAATTTTGTTATTATTTGATCTACTTTATCTTCACTCATATCAGCTCTATCGGACATTTCCTCTTTAAGTATGCTGCTTGGAACCCTACCGCCATATTCTTCACTTAATTCTTTAATAACATCAAGAAGAATTCTGGCTTTGTCACGATCTGATTTAGGAGTACGTCCTTCTACTTTGTCAATATCAACTTTACCGGTTTCTGGATCGTATCCAACTTGTTTTAAACATTCTTGTTGTAATTTAATGGCTCTTTTTGCGTCTTCTGCAGTAACTTCTTTTCCTAGACGTATTTTACAGTTAGCTTCAGATAAACGCACTAAGGCTTCAAGTTGACGGGCTGTGATTGGGACAGGGGAGTCTTCATCTTCAGCACCAACTCTCATTCCCACATAAAATTCTTGAAGCACTTCAATTGCTCCTTGGGTGAGTTTTGGATGAACTTCCTTTCTTGCATAAGCAATATATTTCCTTAAAAGTTCAGGATCAATTTCAAAAGGTATGGACTGGTTTTTGTGTATGTTTAGAATGTGTTTTGCAAGTTTTTTATCTTTTTCAGCGTTTGGTTTATCTTCCACAACAAATATAAGATCAAATCTTGAAAGAATAGGGGCTGGAAGATTTATTTGCTCAGCAATAGATTTATAACGGTCAAATCTTCCGAACTTGGGGTTTGCAGCAGCAAGCATAGCACATCTTGCATTTAATGTGGCCATAATTCCTGCTTTAGCAATACTGATGGTCTGTTGTTCAAGAGCTTCGTGAATAGCAGACCGATCTTCAGACCGCATCTTGTCAAGCTCGTCTACACAAACATTACCTCTATCTCCTAAGACCAGAGCACCGGCTTCAAGTGACCATCCTCCAAGATCGTCTTTTACAGCAGCAGCAGTAAGTCCAACACCACTTGTACCTTTACCGCTTGTATAAATTCCACGTGGTGCCAGTTTTGAAACATATTTAAGCATCTGTGATTTACCAATACCTGGATCGCCCACGATTAATATGTGAATATCTCCTCTGATTCTGGTTTTATCTTCAAGCTCCTTAGCAGAGCCTCCAAATAGTTGGATGGCTATAGCTTCTTTTACTTCTCTGTAACCTTGAATTGAAGGTGCAGTGGAGTTAATAATTTTATTATAAACGTCAGGGTCTTTTGCAAGCTCTATTATCTTGGCTTTATCTTCTTCACTTATTTGAAGTTCTTCAAATTCCTGTTCAAGAGGCTCAATATAATTACAATAAATATAATTTTTAAAACGCTTGGTTTTATCATCCCGAACAGTTTTTAAAGTTCCTGTAATCCGAATTATGTCTCCAGGAGTAATCTCATCCACAAGATCATCTTCAAGAACTACATGAATTTGTCTGGGCTGTTCTCCTCCAGACAGATTTTCTAAAGGCTCTTGAAGCTTAGTAGTTTGAGTATCAACAAATTCAGACTCTTCTTGAAGTAATCTAAAGGATCTACCTCCACAGTCATTACAAAGAGCAGGTTCACTGATTAGATTACTTGTTTGAGGAACTTCATGAAGTCTCATGCAGCTTCTGCACTCAAACATTGCATTAACTATTCGGGGGCGGATTTCATCAGCTTTTCTAACAATTCCATCTACTGCCACAAAATTTCCAATGTATTTACTTCGAAGTTCTCTTAAAGGAACATTATTAGTTAGATTTTCAAATCTAACCTGTAAATCTGCATTTTTTTGGGAAGTGTCAATATTTTTAATTGCCTTTTGAGAAGCCATTATTACTTCTTCTGGTTTGTCTATTAACAAATCTGCAAGATCAGGGTCAAACATTTCCAGTCTAAGGTAATCTACCACTATTGATCGTTTATCAGGGTAATTAGAAAAGGCTTCTATAACATCTTCTTTGTATTCTGTACTAAAGAAGTCTTCAAACTTAGCTACTGATGTTTTTGATTTTTCGATTATTGTGTCCATCAATTAAAATATATCCGCATACATTTATAATATCCTTTACTGTATAATAAAAATAAATATATAAAATTAATATAATAGCTTTATAAATAAGTTGAAACTATTTAGATGGTTCTTATGAAAATATTATGAATAATCAAGTTTAAAAAGTCTTTAATGGTGATATTAAATGAAAAGATCAAGGTTAAATATATTTAAGGCAACATCAATGACCATATCAATCCTGGGAGTACTACTAATAATTGTAGTAATAGGTCTTTTTGCTTATTTAGGTATTTCAGCGCTTTCTGGCATGCTTTCAGGTAATGTAGATAATGGGGAGGCATATGACAAACTTTCTTCTCTAAAAGCAGAGTATTCTAATTTAAACTCCCAATTTGAACAGCTTAAAAATAAGGCTAATGCATCGGGGAATAAAAAAATTAAAAAAGACTCGGTAAATACGCAGCTTGAGCTTGTAAAGGCAAATTCTGCAATTACAGATGTTGAAAGTGCATTAGCAACGAATTTACCTATAGACGAGGTTAATAAGCGTATAAGTATAGCAACAAATCAATTACAAACTGCTAAATCAAGCTTGACAACATTAGATGCAGAAGTTTAAATTTATAAAAAAGGACCAATTAGATTTGGTCCAAAGTCATTAAATTGACATCTAATTTAAAAAAACCGTATTTAATGTTTAGAAATGTTTTAATTCAATGAAAAAGAATTAAAACAAATTATTTCTTTTTCATAGCGATTATGTACATTTCAGTGCTTCCTTTTTTTGAAGAAGGAGGTTTAGTAGTTTTTACATTATTGAACTTCTTTTTAACTTTCTTAAGAAACTCTTCAAATCCTTCTCCTTGGAATAATTTAATAATAAAGTTCCCACCGATTTTTAAAATAGAATCAGAAATCTTTAAAGCATTTTCTGCAATATCAACAGATTTAAGCTGGTCAATATCGGTTATTCCTGTTAATTTTGGAGCAGCATCTGATAAAAGCACATCTGCATTCCATTCAAGTGTTTCTTCTATTTTATCAATGGTTTCTTTCTCTGTAAAATCTCCAGTAATCTGAACAAAATTAGTCTGTTCAAAAGGCCGAATTCTCTGTAGATCCACAGCAATAACCATGCCCTCTTCTCCAATTAAGTCAAGGGCAACCTGGGACCATCCTCCAGGCGCAGCACCTAAATCAACCACATAATCACGTGGCTTTATAATCTTAAATTTTTTATTAAGCTGTAAAAGTTTATAAGATGCTCTGGATCGATATTTTTCTTTCTTTGCCATTTTATAATAATGTTCTTTTTTCTTTTCAACTTCCCATCTTTTACCCATTTTAAACCTCTCAAAAAACGATTTTTATATAATTTAGTCAGTTTTACCTTCAAAGTTCAATGCCTTACAAACAGGATCTCCAATTTTAATTATTTCAGCATCAACTGTACTGTCTTTAATTTCCAGGAGCATAACTGATGGATCTGATAATCGAGGCACATTAGGGCTACCAGGATTTAAAAGAAGCACATCTCCAACCTCTTTTATGAAAGGCCAGTGAGCATGTCCAGTAATAAGAACTTCAACACCCATCTCCATTGCAATATACTTCAATTGTTGAGTATCACCTCTTGGATAAACTTCACCATGGTTTAAACCTACTGTTACACCTTCAATTTCAAACGAAACACTTTTTGGGAGTTTAAAACCATAAGCTCTGTCCATATTTCCCTGAGAGCATTTAGTAGGGGCTATCTTTTCAAGTTCATCCAGCACCTCTTTTGAAACCAGATCACCAGCATGCAAAATCATATCTACGCCAGCAAATATCTTAAAAACGATTTCAGGAATTTTTGAAGCCCTCTCAGGAATATGTGTATCAGATATGACACCAATTAACATTTTAATCTCCTTTTATATTTTAAATCATGATTAATTCTACATTAACTTGATAATAGAATATCGATGAAAATACTTCTAAAACATAATAATTTAACAGCTGTAATCTTTGTTTATATGAATTTGAGTTAATTTTATTGTATTTGATTTATTTCAAATGTTTTCTAATTATAAATTAATATATGTATTTTTTAGATTTTATATGGTAATTATTAAAATAAGTAAATTGATCTTTATTCTATAACTTTAAATATACAAAGGTAATTATAAAATTATAATTTATTAAATGTAACAATAGATATTATCATATACTGCCACATAATTATTAATATGGAATGAAAATAATAATAATTTAAAGTTTTTTTATATTATTTTGAGTGATAACATGCATGAAGTAATAATCTGTGAAAAGCCAAAGTCATCAGAAAAAATAGCTAAAGCTTTGTCTAAAAATTCAAAGAAAAACAGCTATAAAAAAGTCCCATACTATGAATTTGAGGAAAATGGGAAAAAAACCACAGTATTAGCTGCTGTTGGTCATTTATATTCACTTTCACCTACAACTTCTAAACAGGACAAAATTTTTGATATAGAATGGGTTCCTCTTTACCAAAAAGATAAAAAGAAAAAATATGTCAAAGGATATATAGATGCCATAAAAAAACTTTCTAAAGGCGCAGACACATTTATTCATGCATGCGATTATGATATAGAAGGAACATTAATAGGTTATCATGCATTAAAGTATGGTTGTGGTGAAGATAGTTTAAATAACTCTTCAAGGATGAAATTTTCAACACTTACCAAAGAAGATATCTTGATGGCTTATGAAAACCAGATCCCTGTTGATTTCAGGCAAGTTGACAGTGGTATTGCAAGACATGTACTTGATTTCCTATTTGGAGTCAACATATCTAAATATCTCACTGATTCTATCAGGGCAGCTACATCCAGATATGTTCAGCTTTCTGCAGGAAGAGTACAAACACCAACACTTTCTATATTGGTTGATAGGGAAAAAAAGATTAAAAAATTCATACCTGTTCCTTACTGGCTTATAAAAGCAGCTCTTCAAGATGATATAATTGCAGATCATAAATCTGGAAAAATATTTGAAAAGAAGGACACAGAAAAAATACTTGCAGACTGTAAAGGCAAAGATGCAACTGTAAAAGATGTTATTTTAAGAGAAAATAAGAAAACACCGCCATTCCCATTTGATCTGGGAAGTCTCCAATCAGAAGCTTATGGGGTGTTTGGATTCAGCCCTAAAAGGACCCAACAAATTGCTCAGAACTTATATACTGAAGGTTATACTTCTTATCCTCGTACTTCTTCACAGAAGCTTCCAAAGAGTATTGGATATGATAAGATACTCAAAAAACTAAGTAAAAATGCAGCATTCAAAAAACATGTTTCTGCGCTTAAAACACCTTTAAAACCAAATGAAGGTAAAAAAACAGATGAAGCACACCCTGCAATTCATCCAACAGGTACTTTACCAAAAGAATTAGAAACGGATGAACAAAAACTCTATGAACTTATAACTTATAGATTTATATCTGTATTTGGGGAAGATGGAATTCAAGAATCCATGAAAACGGATTTAGAGATTAATTCACAGGAATTTACTTTCAGCAGAAAAAGAATGGCTAAAATGGGATGGCTTGATCATTATCCCTTTAGAAAAATTGAAAATGAAAAGTTCCCTGAAATTAAAAAAGGAGATATTTTAAAGGTTAAAGAGATAACATGTGATGAAAAAGAAACTAAACCTCCTGCAAGGTATAATCAGGCATCTTTAATAAGGGAACTTGAAAAAAGAGGTCTTGGTACTAAATCTACAAGAGCAAACATAATCTCTATTTTGTATGATAGAAAATATATTGAAGGGCAGAAAATAAAAGTTAATGAGCTTGGCGAACATCTTATAGATACTTTAAAAGAATATTCTAACAAAATAACCAGTGAAGAACTTACAAGACAGTTTGAAATGGAACTTGAAGGTATCATGGAAGATAAAATAACAAAAGATAAGGTTATAGATGAAGCCAAAGTAGAAGTAACTTCAATTCTTGATGATATCCAGGAAAATAAATTAAAAATTGGTGAAAAGCTTTATGATGCTTATCAAGAAAGCAGAATTGTGGGGAAATGTAAATGTGGAGGAAACCTGGTTTTAAAATACTCTCCACGAACAAAAGGAACATTTGTGGGATGTTCTGCATATCCGGAGTGTAAAGAAACTTATCCTATACCTCGAGGTACTAATGTTTTAAAAAGTAAATGTGAAAAGTGCGGCCTTCCAATGATTTCATTTGGAAAACCACGCCAAAGAGCATGCCTTGACCCTAAATGTGGTAGAGATGGTAAAGAACCTACAAATGAGGTTGTCGGTGTTTGTCCACAGTGTGGTAATCAGCTCATTAAAAGGATGGGGCGATACGGCGAGTTTGTTGGTTGCAGTGGATTTCCAAAATGCAGGTTTACTAAGTCAGTTGATGAACTGGCTAAATAATTATTTTTTTTAATTTTCTAAATTGAATCTATCCCGATTATGATTTATTTTAATAATAATATTAATTGAGCTTCATTTTTATAAAATTTTAAATACTTTTAAAATAAATTCCTCATAAAATAAGAGTAATTTAAATAAATAATGAGGATTCCTTATGAATGCAAAAGAAGTTTTATCTAAATATAAACCAATAATTATCATAATTTTACTGTTTTCTCTGGTATTCTTCCTAAGAGCACAAGCAGTATACTTATCTGACGTACCTGCTGACATGAAACCATTATATGAAGATCAAACGGGACTTCCCTACTTCAGTGAAATGGATTCATATTATAATTATAGGATGACGCAAGATTACATTAATCACGGTTATTTAGGAGATACTATAATAAATGGAACGCAATGGGATTTGCATTCATCGTACCCTGCTGGAAGATCAGCAGAATATCCTCCGCTAATTGTTTACGTTACTGCGTTTGTTTACAAATTTGTTAATTTGTTTAAAAATATGCCTTTGGCTGCAGTTTGCTACTGGATAGCTCCATTTATAGCATCACTTTCTGTTATTCCAGCATATCTCTTTATAAGAAGGTTAACAAATGATTATGGGGGAATAGCTGCAGGATTATTGGTAGGTACAGCTCCTTCATACTTTTCACACACATTTGCAGGTTTCTTTGATACCGATATGTTCAACATGCTTCTCCCAATTCTTGTTGTGTGGTTATTTGTTGAAAGCATACGTGCAAATAACATTAAAAGCAAATCCATTTTTGCAGTATTATCAGCACTTTTCATGCTCATTTTTGCAATGGCATGGGAAGGATGGTGGTACATATTCTATCTATTGATAGGTACGGCGGTTTTATATCTCTTAACTTCTAAATACTTACTTAAAGAGAAAAATAAATCATTTAAAAGATATTCAAGCAAGATGGAGTGGTTATTGGATCAGCCAGCACTATTTTCGTTAATTGTGTTTGTAGCTCTAAGTGCCATTTTAATTATCCTTTATTCTGGTATTTCAGGGTTTGTTGGAACAATAGCAAGTTCAGTAGGTTACAGTAACCTTCAATCACTTGTTCAGGCAACTTCATATCCAAATGTATATGTATCAGTATCTGAACTTCAAATACCTAATGTTGGGGAGATATTATATGGTGTTGGTGGAATGGGTGCCATTGGAATTTTGCCATTTTTATTCGGTATTTTAAGCATTCCTCTACTCATCAAGAAATTAATGCCAGAGAAACCTGAGGCAGAAAAGGAAGATACAAAACCAAAACGGAAAACTAAACCACGAAGAAAGGGGAAAAGAACCAAAACAGAAGTAATTGAAGAAAAAACAATAAAGACTCAGGCAGTTATAGATCCAAAGATAATTGAAAATAAGAAAAATTATCTTTTGTACCTGATTTTATTTACATTATGGCTTTTAATTACAGGATATGCAATGACAAAGGGTTCCAGATTCATTGCTACATTCTCCCTTCCAATAGCATTGGGTGCAGGAATGACTATAGGCTTAATATTGCCTAATGTCAAGGAATATATAAAGAATTCTACTTATTACTCTTCAATTGCATTTGCAACAGTATTTTTTGTCGGGTTCTGTTTATTAGCTATAAATCTGAGTTTTACTCTGCTCATGGCAGTGTTAATAGCAGCAGTCATTGGTATAATTGCAGCATGGGCTGTAAGATACTTGAAAGATATTAAATATCAAACCGTGCTTACAATGCTTTTGATAGTTTCGGCTGTTGTTATTTCACCGGTAGCTACAGTATATGAAGTTTCTTCATCAGTAACTCCAGGGACTGATGATTACATGTACACTTCATTAGATTGGATTAAAAATAACACACCTCAAAACACGGTTATAACGTCCTGGTGGGACTTTGGACATTTATTTGCAGTAGCAGCTGATCGACCTGTTACATTTGACGGAGGATCTCAAAACACGCCACGTGCATATTGGGTTGGAAAAGCGTTATTTACAAGTGATGAGAATTTATCTGCAGGAATACTTCGAATGCTAACTTCAAGCGGTGATCAGGGCTCCTTAACTCTTGAAAATTACACAAAAAACACAGGTAAAAGTGTTGAGATATTAAACAAGATTTTACCAGTTGATAAAGCAAAAGCACAAGCAATACTCATTAATGAGTATAAGTTAACTCCAGATCAAACCCAAAATGTCTTAAAATACACTCATCCAGATAATCCAAGCCCTCATGTATTTATAACCAGTAGTGACATGCTTGGAAAAGCAGCATGGTGGTCTTACTTTGGAAGTTGGAATTTCCAAAACAGCACAGGCCAGCACTATATTTATTCTGCAGGGGTTGCTACTACGCAGCAGATCAATGGTACAACAGTCATCGCGGCTGAAAATGGTGTTGTTGCGCAGATAAATGGAACTCAATTAATTGCAGGCCTTAAATATTCTCAAGGAAATGAAACACAGATTATAGCGCCACATAAACTCATTTTCATTCAGAATAATAAAGTTATGTTGAACCAAATAGTTTCCAATGACAGCCCAATAAGTATAATCCTTATAAAAGAAGACAAAACTTATTTAGGCGTTGTAATGCATAAAGAACTTGAGGATTCCATGTTTACTCGGTTATTCTTTATGAATGCTACAGGTTTAACTAAATTCAAGCTTGCATATGAACAACCAGGTGTAAAGGTTTGGAATGTGAATTAATTTAATAGATTCCTGATGGGATCTATTAAATTACTTATTTTGTATTTTATTTTATATTCAAATGAATGATTCACAGAATTTCATTTATTTAATAAACTAAAAACATTTTTAAGTTGAAAAAATTAATAGTATTTACATCTATATTAATGGATGAATAAAGAGATGAAGTTTTAAACTAATACGTTATTGTAGTATATTTACGTTATTAAATTGGTGAGTTATAAATAATTTCGAAATAAGATTGTTTCTACATTTTAAAATAGTAGAATAAGTTCTAAATAGCGTAAATTTAGATTTAATATGGGAATTACAATTTTTAAATTTTAAACTAATTTTTATGTGAGAATTATGGCTTTAGAAGACAGAATAAAACAAATTGAGGATGAAATTAAAAAAACGCCATATAATAAGGCAACCTCGCATCACATAGGTAAACTTAAAGCTAAATTATCCAAGCTTAAAGAAGAATCATTACAAAGAAGTAGTAAGGGAACCAAAGGAAAAGGGTTTCATGTAAAAAAAAGTGGAGATTCCACTGTTGTACTTGTGGGATTTCCCTCAGTTGGAAAGTCAACACTCCTAAATGACCTTACAAATGCTGAATCTAAAATTGGAGAATATGAATTTACAACCCTTGAAATAATTCCTGGAATTATGGAATATGAAGGGGCTAAAATCCAGATATTAGACATTCCAGGGATAATTACAGGAGCTTCTAAAGGTAAGGGGCGTGGAAGAGAAATTTTATCAGTTGCAAGAAACGCTGATTTAATATTAATCATTCTTGATGTATTTAATCCTCAACATTTCCATGTTATAATTGATGAGCTAAAAAATATAGGGATCCGGCCTAATGAGGAGCGTCCAGATGTCACTGTTAAGCAAAAAAAGATTGGTGGACTTAAAATTTCATCTACTGTGGAACTTACAAATATCACTGAAAAAACAATAAGATCAGTACTTAATGAATATGGAATACACAGTGCTGATGTCCTCATACGGGATGATGTGACTGTAGATCAGTTTATTGATAGTTTAGATGTGAGTTGTAAGTATACTCCAACTTTAAAGGTTTTAAATAAAATAGATCTTGTTGATGAAGAATATCTTAATGAAATTAAATCTAAAATGCCTGATGCAATGTTTATATCTGCAAATAAACAAATTAATGTTGAAGAGCTAAAAAAAGAAACGTTTAATAAATTAGAATTAATAAGAATCTATTTAAAACCACAGGGTAGGAAAGCAGATTTAGATGAACCATTAATAATAAGAAAGAATTCTACAGTTAGGGATGTGGCTAATAAACTCCATCGTGATTTTGTTAGGAATTTCAGGCATGCTAAGGTCTGGGGATCTTCAGTAAAATTTGGGGGTCAAAAAGCAGGCTTAGACCATGTTTTAAATGATGGGGATATTTTAAGGATAATAGTTAAAAAATAACAATAGTGATATAAAATTAAAGACAAAAAATTTAATATAATTTCAATAGCTAAAATAAAAATGGTGAAAAAATGAAATTAGATGACGTAGTTATATCTAAAGCGATAATTGAAAGTTTTATGGAAGATTTTATAGATTATACTGATATGGATGTTGCAATTGGAGGAGGAGGTCCAGCAGGACTTACAGCCGGATATTATCTTGCAAAAGCAGGACTAAAAGTTGCATTATTCGAAAGAAAATTAAGTATCGGCGGCGGCATGTGGGGCGGCGGCATGATGTTTAATAAAATAGTTGTTCAAGAAGAAAGTAGAAGAATTTTAGATGAATTCGGCATTAAAACCAAAAAATACGAAGAAGATTATTATATAGCGGATTCCGTTGAATCAACTTCAACATTATGTTCTAAAGCTACCCAAGCAGGTCTAAAAATCTTTAATTTAATGAGTATTGAGGATGTAATGCTTCAAGAAAGCGACGATGTCACAGGACTGGTTTTAAACTGGAGTGCAGTGGAAATGGGCGGATTACATGTAGATCCGTTAACTGTAAGAACTAAAGCAGTTGTTGATGCAACAGGACATGACTGTGAGGTTGTTAAAGTTGTACAACGAAAAGTTGGACCTAAACTTAACACTGAAACTGGTAAAATCATGGGAGAAAAACCAATGTGGGCAGAAGTTGGAGAAAAAGCACTTATGGATAATACTAAGGAAGTATACCCTGGATTATATGTTGCAGGAATGTCAGCAAACGCAGTTTATGGATCACCACGTATGGGTCCAATATTTGGGGGGATGCTCTTATCTGGAGAGCGAATAGCTCAAATACTCATTGAAAAATTAAAATAATAAAAAATTAGTTCAAAAAGATGATAATTTTAATTACAGGAACACCTGGAGTTGGAAAAACCACAGTATCTAAAATACTTGCAGAAAAAATAGGTGCACATATTATCCATATAAATGAGCTTGTAAATGAAAAAAACATTTATACGGGCATTGATGAAGAAAAGGGATATAAAATAGTAAATTTAGATGCTCTCTTTAATGAACTGGATGAGATTACAGAAAAAATTGATAAATCTCGTTGTATTATTGTTGAAGGTCATCTTTCTCATCTTTTCGAAAAATCTGATATTGTAATGGTTTTAAGAGCTAACCCTCACGTTTTAAGAGATCGTATGATGTCAAAAGGTTGGAAGGAATCTAAAATATGTGAAAATATTGAAGCTGAAATCATTGATTTATGTTCATATGAATCATTTGAAATTCATGAAAATAAGGTTAATGAAATAGATACAAGTGATATCTCGCCCCAAAAGGTTGCCGATTCAATTATTGGCGTGGTAAATGGTAGTAAAAAGTTCCCTGTAGGTAATGTGGATTTCCTGGATTATTTAAATGGAATTTAATTGAATTATTTAATGTTAAAAAGTTGAAAATTCTAAAATTTTCGATTTTGAATGTTTAATAGAAAAGCTTTTTAAATAGAATATTATATAAATTACAATATTATTCTTAAGTATATTGTATATTATATTGAGGATTATTGATAATGCTGATTCAATCATAAAAATACTGTGTTAAAACATGATTCAGCAGTTCAACCTGGCGATAAGAGCTTAAGATCCATTTCTATGTTTTGAGAGTTGCACTAATGATCGATTTGAGGCCATAATTTGAGAAGGGGAAGAAGACCAAAATGGATGTTAAAGATAGCAAGTGAAAGAATAGATATTCTTTTTAAACTTGCAGAAGAATCATTTGAAAAACGTCCAGATAGGTCTGATCGTTATGTAGAAATGGCAAAAAATATTGTAACCAAATATAATTTAAGAATGCCTAGAATCTGGAAAAGAAGATTCTGTAAAAACTGTAATAAATTCTTAAAACCTGGAAGCAACTGTCAAATCAGGTTAAAAGATTCATCTGTTACTATAAAATGCCTTGAATGTGGGAATATAGTTAATATTCCATATATAAAGGAGAAGAAATATAAAAGGAGGCAAACTATTGAATCATACATCATCAAAAAAGGAATTAATGAATAAATCACTTTCAACAATCACCATGAATATTGGAAAATCTGGAATAAATGAAAATGTTATAGATGAAATAAAAAGACAACTTAAAGCTAATGAAGTAATAAAATTAAAATTTGCAAAAAATATATCTTCACAAAAACAAAGTTATATAAACAAGATCATCGAAAAATCAAATGCTAAACTAATTGATTTAAGAGGTAATGTTGCTGTAATATTTAAAAAAAGGTAATTAGGAGGATAAATATGACTACAGTTTATGATGTTCCTGCAGATTTGCTTATAAGTGCAATTGCGAAGGATTTAAATGAAAATAAAAAAGTAGAATCGCCAGAATGGGCTAAATTCGTTAAAACCGGAGTTCACAAAGAAAGAAGACCTGAAGATATGGATTGGTGGTACACAAGATGTGCATCAATCTTAAGAAGAGTGTACATGGATGGTCCTGTTGGAATGAACAGTTTAAGATCATACTATGGTGGAAAGAAGGATAACGGTACCAGTCCTGAAAAATTTGCAAAAGGAAGCGGTTCTGTAATAAGAACAGCATTGCATCAGCTTGAAGAGGCAGGATACATCTCCAAAATTAAAGAAGGAAGAATAATAACTCCTGCAGGTAAATCGTTCCTTGACAATACCTCAAACAGTGTTAAAAAAGAAGTTCCAGAACTTGCTAACTATTAAGCTGTTGATCATTGAATAAATAGTGTGGAGGGTCAAATTTTGAGCGATATCGAAGAATTAAGGCGTAAAAGGATGCAAGAGTTACAGCAGCAAGCTGCAACACAACAAATGGCATCCCATGAAGAAGAACAAGCTCGTCAGCAATTAGATGCTCAAAAAAAACAGGCTATGATGCAAATTCTAACTCCTGAAGCCAGGGGAAGACTTGCAAACATCAGGCTAACCAAACCAGAAATGGTTGATCAGATTGAACTTCAACTTATTCAACTTGCACAGGCAGGTCGAGTTAGATCAAAAATAACTGATGATCAGCTTAAACATCTCCTTAAACAAGTTGCAGGCCAAAAAAGAGAGATTAATATTACAAGAAGATGAAGGCATGTGTTCTTTACAGCGGAGGGAAGGATAGCTCCCTTATGGCTGTGATTCTTGAAAAATTAGGTTATGATGTTGAACTTGTAACTCTAAATTTTGAGATATTTGATTCCTTTAAACCAGCAGAAGAATCTGCTTCATCCATTGGGTTTAAACATAGTGTTTTAAAAGCGGATAGGTCCATAATCCAAAATGCAACCAATATTATCATTGATGATCAGTTTCCAAACAATGGAATAAATTACATTCATAAAGAGGCATTGAATCTGGCCTCAAAAAATTATGATGTGGTTGCAGATGGGACAAGAAGGGATGACAGAACCCCTAAGCTTAATCAAAGAGAAATCAACAGCCTTGAAAGCCGAAGAAATGTTGAATATTTAACTCTTCGAGGATTTGGACATAAAACCATAAATAATCTTGTAGATACGCTCTTTGAAGTTAAAAAAGAGCAAACAAAAATGGAAAATAACTCTGATTATGAGATTGAAATCAGATGTCTCCTAAATGAGATTGAAGGAGAGGAAGCTGCCAGCAACATATTTCCAAGCCATATTCAATCCAGAGTGATTGGATGGAAAAATAAATTTTAATGTATTAATCATAAAATTAACGTGGTGAAAAAATGAGTAGAAATAGGCCATTAGCTAAGAAATTAAGGCTTGCTAAAGCCAATAAACAAAATAGGCGTGTACCTTTATGGGTTATGCTTAAAACCAATAGAAAAGTAAGGACTCATCCGAAGATGAGACACTGGAGAAGGAATAGTTTAAAAGTGTAAGGGGATTCAATTATGGAAAGAGTCTATGTTATACCATTAAGAAAAGTAAAAAATGTTCCAAGGACTATCAGGTCACCCAGAGCAATTCGTTACGTACAAGAATTCGTAAAAAAACACATGAAAACAGAAGATGTAAAAATAGATGCATCTGTAAACGAAAAAATATGGGAAAGAGGAATCCAAAAAATACCTCCTAAGATTAAAATAAAAGCTGTAAAAGATGAAGATGGTTCTGTAGCAGTCACCTTAGTTGAATAGGTGAAATTGTATGATAAGAAGAACTAATTTAAATGGGAACCCCAATCTGGGAGTTGCAATCTGTTCCACAGATAAAGCAGCGATAGTTCCCTCTAATCTATCAGAATCAATGGAACATTTGATTTTTGACACTTTAGGGGTGCCTTTAATCAAAACTCCAATCAGTGGAAGTAACCTTGCAGGAGCACTTGCAACTGGAAATTCAAACGGATTCATAGTATCTCCATATGCTCTTGACAGTGAAATAGAAGCTATCAAGGAGCTTGACATGGAAGTAGGGCGAATCCCTGGTAAATTCACAGCTGTAGGAAATATTGTGCTTGCAAATGATAAAGGTGCAATTGTAAATCCTCTGCTTTCTGATAAATCATTAGAGCTAATTGAAGATGTTTTAAACGTTGAAGTTGAACGTGGAAGTATAGCTAAATTTAAAATCACAGGATCTGTTGCAATAGCCACAAACAAGGGAGTGCTAGCACATCCATCTGCAACAGAAGAAGAACTAGCACTTGTAGAAGGTGTATTAAAAACACCTGCAGATATTGGAACTGTAAACAAAGGCATAAGGCTTGTTGGAGCATGTGCTGTTGCTAATTCCAATGGAGTTATTGTGGGATCAGATAGTACAGGTCCTGAACTTGCAAGAATAGAGGAAGCATTAGGTTTTCTTGAGGGATATGAATGAAAACAAAAATATTTAGAATTCAAGGTAAATTTATGATGGGAAATAGTTTAAAACCTTTTATGAAGGAATTAAAAGCTATTTCTGAAGAAAATATACACGAAAAAATTTATTCCGATTTTGGAAGCAAACATGGAATTAAACGAAGCAAAATAATCATAGAAGAAATTAAAGAAATTTCAAAAGACGAAATCCAGGACCCAGTACTTAAATCATTATTTTAAGCGGTGATTTTTATGGATGATAGACAAAGACTCGAACAGATGGTAAATGAAATAAATATGTACCAGAGTCAATTAGATGTTTTAAATCAGCAAATGGAAACAGTTAAAGCTACCATGGCTGAATTAACATCTGCAGAAGATACTTTAAATGCTGTTGAAGGAAAAGAAGGTACAGAAACATTTGTACCAATAGGTGCAGGTTCTTTTATAATAACTGAACTTAAAAATACAGATGAAGTTATAATGGGACTTGGTGCTGGAGCTGCTGCTAAAAAAAGCCTTCCTGAAGCAAAAGAAAATATATCTACCCAAAAAAAGGAATTAGAACAACTAATGAATAAAATGATGGGCGATATGAAAAAACTTACAGAAGTAATAGTAAAAATGAGTCCTGAAGCTGAAGCACTGCTTAAAAAAGTGGAAACTGAAGAAGCGGGGCATCAATAAACTTCTTTTTTTATAAATTAATTTTGAATTTTAGCTACTGGAAATCTAAGAAGGATGTGAATATTTTGTTTGAATCACTTAAAAAGAAATTTAACGGCACTATTGGGAAAATAAGTGATAAAATTTCAGATGAAGAAGAAAAAACTCCTTTAGATGATATTTCAGAAGAAAAAAAAGAGAAAACTACTTCCAAAAAAAGTGAATCCTTTGAAAAACTGGAAAAAATTGAAGAACCTGTTCTTGAAAAGGAAAAAGAAGAAACAGGGGTCAGAGAAAAATTATCTGGAATTTTTTCCAAAAAAGAAGAAAAGGCTGATGAAAAAACTGTTGAAAACTCAAAAAAAACAGAAGTAGTTCATAAAAAGCATGAAGATGAGGCAGATGAAGAAAAATCTGGAATGTTTTCATTTGTAACTCAAAAAACAATATCTGAGAATGATATTGATGATATACTCTTTGAACTTGAAATGTCACTTTTAGAAAGCGATGTGGCTTTGGAAGTCGCTGAAAAAATCATTAATTCTGTAAAAGAAGATCTTATTGGTAAAAAAATAAGAAGAAGAAGCGACGTTGCAGAATTTACTCGTGTAGCTCTTAGAAAAGCAGTATCTGAAATACTTGGTGTTGAAACCAAGGATCTAAAAGAAATGGCTAAAAATGCTCAAAAAACAGGCGAACCATTAAAAATAATGTTTGTGGGAATAAATGGAACTGGAAAAACAACAAGCATAGCTAAAATAGCCACTTATTTTATAAATGAAGGATACACACCAGTTATCGCTGCTTCAGATACTTTTAGGGCAGGCGCTATTGAACAAATAAGTTATCATGCTGAAAAGATAGGAATTAAGATTATAAAGCATAAAAAAGGCGCTGATCCTGCAGCAGTTGCTTATGATGCCGTTGAACATGCAAAGGCAAAAGGAAAAGAAGTGGTTTTAATTGACACTGCTGGTAGAATGCAGACTAATGTGAACCTCATGGATGAGATGAAGAAAATTAAGCGTGTTGTAAAGCCAGATATCATAGTTTATGTGGGGGATGCATTAACTGGAAACGATGCAGTTGAACAGGCCTCAAAATTTGATGATGCTGTTGGTGTTGATGGAATAGTTCTTACCAAGGCTGATGCAGACGCAAAAGGTGGAGCCGCACTTTCAATTGGATACGTGATTAATAAGCCAATACTATTTTTAGGTGTTGGTCAATCTTATGAGGATATATTGGAATTTAAAGCTGAATGGATGGTTGAACAGCTTATTTAATTTTATTTTAAAGCAATTAGTTTAATTAATAATTCAAAAAATGTAATATTCATTGCAGTGGTTCCATGAACGCATATATAGAAATTTTAAGGCCGGCAAATGCAGTAATGGCGGTAATAGCTGTGTTTTTAGTCATGCTTATAAGTGGACATTTTACATTAAATGCATTTTTAGCATGTTTTGTGGTATTTATAGTCACAGGGGGCGGAAATGCCATAAATGATTATTTTGATTATAAAATAGATGATATTAACAAGCCCAAACGGCCAATTCCATCTGGAAGAATTTCCCTTAAGGCCGCAGGAATTTATTCGCTGATTCTTTTTGTAATTGGAACTATAGCTGCATTTACCATTAATTATTTAGTAGGTATGATAGCACTTTTAAGCTCTCTTTTAATGATTTATTATGCTTACAGTCTAAAAACCAAATGTTTAATTGGGAATTTAAGTGTTTCATTTCTTACAGGTCTTTGTTTTGTTTTTGGAGGAATTGCAGTAGGTGAAATCATGACATCTGTTTATTTGGGTGTTTTTGCATTTCTTATGACCATGGCCAGAGAAATTGTAAAAGATATGGAAGATATGGAAGGAGATAAAAAAGAAGGAGCAAAAACACTACCTATTTCTTATGGAATGAAAACATCATCAATCCTTGCAGCATCCTTCATGATAATTGCAAGTATTGCCAGCCCAGTGCTTTATTTTATAGGTATCTTCAATATACTTTATCTTGCTGTACTTTCTGTAGCTATTTTAGTATTCCTGATAGGTGCAGTATCAATATTAAATGATCAATCAGTTGAAAATTCTGCAAAAGTATCTAAAAGAATTAAAATTGGTATGGGAGTGATATTTCTGGCTTTTGCGGTTGGTTCACCATTTTTAGCTTCTCTTTTTTAAAAACATAAATTTTAACTATTTTGTAAACCATACTTTTCTACATGAAATTAAAGCCCATTGGAATAATTAACTCTCCATATAAAAAAAGGGAAGATGCACCCAGACAGGGCAGATATTCTGATGAAATCAGTGAAATCACAGTTTTTGATGAATATGTGGAGGGTTTACAGGATATTGAACATAAAAAACATTATTATATTTTCTACTGGTTAGATAAAGCTGATCGTGATAAGCTTAAAGAAATTCCTCCAGGAAAAACAGAAGAAAAGGGTGTTTTTTCTATTAGATCGCCAGTTCGACCAAATCCAATTGCAATGTGTCTAGTGGAGATTGTTAAAATAGAAGGAAATAAATTAACTGTTAAATGGCTTGATGCCCTTGATGGATCGCCTCTTATTGATATTAAGCCATTTTGGGCTGAAACAGATTGTATATAATGTACTATTATTATAATTTAAGTTCAAAAGAAGTTAGAAAATAAAGGGGAGAAATGAAAATGGCAACCAAAAAAGATGGGATGAAAATCAAAATAATGAAAAACGGTCCTTATTTAGTTTCAGGAGGATTACCGCTTCTTGAACAGGTAATCACTACAGATGATGCAGGCCATACTCGTGAACTCCAAAATGTCCGTGAATATCCACTTAAAGAAAAATATATTCTATGTAGATGTGGTGCATCAAAAAAGAAACCCTACTGCGATGGAACTCATAACAAAATTGATTTTGACGGTACAGAAACAGCCAGTAGGAAACCATACATCGAAAAAGCAGATGTATTCGAAGGAAAGGACTTGAAATTAACTGATGCACATGAATTCTGTGATCATTCACGTTTTTGTTTGCGTGCAGGTGGAATAAGGGATTTAATACAAAAATCAGATGATCCCGAGGCCAGAAATACAGCTATTGAAGAAGCAATGATATGTCCATCTGGAAGGCTGGTTTTATGGGATAAAAAGACAGGTAAGCCATTTGAAAAAGAATTTGAACCGTCAATTGTAATGGTCCACGACAAGCAAAAAAATTGCGAAGGTCCCATATGGGTAAGGGGACGTATTCCAGTTGAATCTTCTGATGGGTCTGTTTATGAAGTTCGTAATCGAGTTACACTTTGTAGATGTGGTAAATCGCAAAATAAGCCATATTGTGATGGTAGCCACTGGATGAACAGTGAGCAAAAATTGAAATTCCGCAAAAAATGGGGCTTAGATTAAAAATAAATAAAAAAGGAGATTCATTGATTAATTTTTTTTGAGCATAAATTACTCCTAATTTATTATTCTTTTTACATTATTTCCCTCTATGAGATAGGTTCTAAAAATTAATTTTCTGAAAAATAAACCCATAACTGGTATTAAACAGTGAAAGATAAAATATTAATTATAGAAAATAAATATTAATTTGTGAGTAAAAGGATAGTAATTCAATATTACTATGTTTCGTTTTTTAATACAAAATAAAATGAATGGGATAGATTCTGGGGGAAGTACATGGAGTCAAATGAGCTTGATGAAGAGGATGTCAAAAAAGATTTTAAAGTTCACCAATTGGATCGACATGCCAAATCAAGTAAACAGGTAATTGGTATAAACTATTATGAGAAAGCAGGTGAAATATATACCAAGGATATTAAGAGACTTTACTCTGTAACTCTAGGCCAGGTCTTAAAACCTGCCGATGAACGCCCTTCCTCCGGGTCTACGATAATACTCCCCGATCAGGAAATTACTTCATTGTTACAGGTTTTAATCGCCAATCAGCTGATTTATTTCGAACACTCTAAAGTGTCAATTGATTTTTATGTTTCAGAGTCTAAAGCAATTGTAGATCGAGAACAAGAAATTGAAAAAGATCGTGCCATAAATTTGCGACTTTACCCTACACCGATTAGCAGTGAATTAATGTACGACAGTGTTATCTATAATCAAGAAACATCTGTTGAATTATTTTTCCGTATAAATATCATAGATCAACAATTAAACCAAATTGACCTTAATGAATATAGTGAAGGAGTATTGAATACATTTAATCCATTGGTATTGTTCTTAGTATTCTATCCTTCCTTAAAAAATAAACTGGAAATGCTTAAACCAGAAAAAAGGGAGCATTTTGATTCAGTTTTAAAATTTGTGGCCTCCAGAAGTAGGGATGCACAGGAAAAATTCGCCAAAGATAAGGACACCCTGATTGAATACGTAACTATGGGATTCTTACATGAAATTGTACATGCATTAATCACCCATCTTCCTGATAAGGATATATCAGGTGTTAGCGAAGAAGAAAATGCAAGAAGGGCACAATTTTCTTTTTCCAAATATAGAGAAAAATTGATCCATGATGAAGATCTGGTTAAAAGTACTGTCTATTATAAAAATGCGATCAAAGCGTTGAGTAAAGCTCGTTTAAAAAATCCTGATTATGATGTTGATATTTCGCTCACTGTTGAAATGTTCTGTGATCGCTTCAGTATGTTTCTTTATGAAAATTATTTAAAGATTCTCGCATGTCAAACCGCATTTCAAGAAACTTATCCTGATAATCTAGTTCATACAAAAGTTATATTCGCTTTAAAAAAAGCCATGATTAATGATTCATTAGAAAATAATGCTTATCCAGAAATTTATCCAGAATTAAACCAATTTAGACTCTCTTCAGAACAGTTTGAAACCATTACAACAGAATTTAAAAAAGCAGAACACGCACATGTTTATATAAACAAATTTGGCGATCCTGAATTAAAGGAATGGGAGTATGAATTTTTTGAGAAATTTTTAGGATTGCTGCAAAAGTTGGATGAGGAAAAGAAAACATGCCAATACTCAGAAGACCATTGGAAGTCAAGCCATGCGATCGATTCCGGCGAAATTACTAAAGGTGAAGTAATTCTTGAAGGAAGATTTTCGGACTATTGATCGTCTTTATGTATAAAAATCATTAGAATCTCTCTGAGATAAATTATTTGACCAATAAATAGTAAAATCACAATGAAATGTAAATGGGGCGAGGTTTGTGGAATTAAACAAAAATAGTGAGATAGAATCTAATTTAAAAGTTCCAATCTTTCAAAGAAATAAAAAAAGATTTTTCATGGATTATTTAAATTGGAAAAAAGATATTTATAATAGTGAATCAATGGAAGAATACGGATTAGAAATTTCAGAAAACCAAAAAAGACCCATACCGGGGACTTATGCCATTGTAACCAACGAATGGATTGATTTAATAGTTGATATTGAAAAAGTTCTCGGACTTCCTCAATTTACAGCAAAATATTTGAATGTAGGTATTTATGAACATGAAATTGCGCCAAAAATTGAAAAAATGTACAATGAGGAGGGTATTGGTCAAATAGAACTTTTATTCTATCCGATACCGATTAACTGTGAAGTATATTTTAATGATAAACTGGACCCTGTCCAGTTAATATACATCTTAAATCTCCTTGATCCTAAGATTTCAGAAAAAGAAAAAGAAAAATATGCCCGAGGCATCTGCAATTGGATGAATCCTTTAATCCTTTTTCGTGCGAGCCAGGGTAAACTAACAGAGAGATTAGATTTATTACCCTCCAATGCGAAGGACTATTTTAGTGCCATACTACTTGCAGGTGCTAATAAAGCAAAGAAAGAAAAAATACCTAATGACTGGGATGCGATGCTGGAATTTATTCGTGTAGTTGGTGTACTTCATGAACATGGACATGCTCTTTTAACACATATCCCCAACACCTCCCCGCCAACACAAGATAATAATGATAATACAAAACAGTTTGATTATCAAACTTATTTAAAAATAGTAAATAATTTACTAAATACAAATTCTGATTTTAGGACGAGTAAATTTATATTTAAGAATTTAGCTACAGCAATATCAGGCGCTCGTGAAGATGAAAAGCTGATCTATGGAGATATAGTAGCAGGATTGATGATGGAAACTGCTTGTGATCGTTTTGGAATGTATAGGTGGGAAACCTATTTCAAAATTCAGGCATGTAAACCCTATTTCTCCGAATATTTTGATGATAAACCCATTTCAACTGATTTTTTATTTAAACTGGAAAATGCCCGAATAAAAACCGAAGAAAATCCAGATTTGTTTATTAACTTATGTAAAAAGTTTGGTAATGAAAACATTACTAATGAAGATATCCAGAAATTAACTGAAGAGCTTGAAAACGCGGAAAGATCACATGCATATATTAATGTATTTAGAGATCCGGAATTATTTATAGAAGAAAGAGAATATTTCCGAAAACTCCTCATTTTTTTACAAGAGCTTGATCGAGAAGGAAAGATTGGGAAATTTAACCACAAACATTACAAGGAGAGCCAAATTATAATTAACACACGCAGCAATATTAAAACTTCTAATGCTCCGCAATAAATTAAAACAACATAAATAAAGCACAAAACATTCTTTAAAGTGGCTTTTTTATGGAAATCAATGATTTACAGAAAACATAGACACATTCTAATTAAAACTAGTTTTCATTTAAATACATGGTCATAATTAACTTCTTTCCAGTTCCTGTTTTAAAAATACGGTTTTCAATGTTTTTTATTGCATTTTTGCCCATATTTTCTTCAAATATGTTAACTAGAAAGTCAGCTTCTACAACTACCTGAAAATCAATACCTTTCATTTTTGTATAGGAATGATGGTTCCCGATTATTGTGCAAACTCGATTTATAATTTCTTCTGATATTTTTAAATCCGAAAGCATTTCACGTGCTATGGGCGGACCTTCAATTTCTTGATATTTTCCTATAGAAGAATCATATTTCTTTTCTGCTTCTTTAATACCAATATCATGAAGAATGGCTGCATAAATAATGATTTCTTTGGTTTTTTCCTCAAGAGACAGATCATAACTAATGATTTGTGCAAAATTAAACACTTTTAGCGCGTGATTGATTCTTTTTACATCATTTTGGAAGTATTCAATCATTTTTTGTATTATGTAATTTTTCATAATTTTCTTCCATTGTTTGAAAAATAAAAAAAGGATGATGGATTAAATTATATTTCCATCCAACATTTTAATTATTTCTTTTGCAAATTCTGCAGATAAGGGATTGTGTGTTACAGCTACAATGGTTAAACCATCCTTTTCATTTAACTCCTTAAGCAATTTCATTATTAATTTAGTGTTTTCAGTGTCAAGCTCCCCTGTTGGTTCATCTGCAAGTAGAATAGATGGATCATTTGCAAGTGCACGTGCTATGGCCACTCTTTGCTGTTCTCCACCTGAAAGCTGATTTTGGAATCTATAATATTTATCAGACAAACCTACTTTATCTAAAAGCTTTTTAGCTTTCTCTTCATCGGCTGATATCATAGGTAACATCACATTTTCAAGTGCAGTAAGTTGTGGAAGTAAATTAAACCTTTGGAATATGAATCCAATGCTTTTTCTTCTAAGTAAGGCCTGTTCTTTCTGTGATAGTTTTTTGGTTTCTTTTCCATCCATCAGTACAGTTCCATTTGTGGGCATGTCAAGAATTCCTGCCAAATGGAGTAACGTGGATTTTTCCTGACCCTGAAGGCCCCATTATGGCCATAAAATCGCCATTTTCAATAGTTAGGTTTACTCCACGAACTGCTTTTACTTCAGATGACCCCATCTTATAAGTTTTCCAAACATCTTTAAATTCAACAATATTATTCATATCTAAGCGCCTCCACAACATTTAGTCTTGAAGCTCTCCATGCAGGATATAAACCTGCTAAAACACTTAAAAATGTTGATCCACCAATTACACCGAGAATTAACCATAATGGAAGCATTGACATTAATTGAATGTCTTCCATTCCCAATTGACTTGCAAATAAGATGATTCCTATTTGCATGAGGATTGCTGCAACAATCACGCCTAATATGGAAGCTATGAAACCTAAAATAGCTGCTTCTGCAAGTATACTTCCCAATACTTCTCTGTTTGTAAATCCTATTGCTTTTAAAACCCCAATTTCTCTTGTTCTCTCTGAAACATTAACTAACATTATATTTATAATACTTATAACTCCTACAAGCAGCGCAATACTTGCAATTAGACCTACAAATAGCATCAATCCATTCATCATTGTGTCAATTTGGCTTGAAAAATCAGATTTTGTCATGGCACTAACACCACTAATTTGAGCTTCAATCTCTTTTTTAGTGTCATTAGGATTTACTTTAGAATTTGCGCTAACCATTGATACTTTGTATTCATTTAGAGGTAAAGCTTTATCAACGTTTAAATAGACTATTCCCATTCCCATAGCTTTTTCTTTTGTAATTCCAGTTATCACGAAATCTTTGTCTTTGATGGTTATATTGTCTCCAATTTTATAACCAAACCTGTCTACAAGTGCATCATTAATTACAACTCCGGGAGTTCCATTCATCTTCACCTGACTCCAGTCGCTTATTCCCACTACATATATTGGCGTATTTTTAATACTGCTACTAAATTGTGTCTCCTCTTTAATATTGTAGAGTTGTGGCATACTCTTTATTTTGTTTACAGTTGTGTTTTTTAAGTAGTAATCACCTGAAGATCCCATATACGATGCTGCAGAGCTGTTCATTATGGTAATATCTCCCATCATGGATTCTGTTTGCGTTGTTGCGTATGTTTTTATTCCTGAGCCGAGACCCATTAAAACTACAAGTGCAGTTACTCCGATTATTATTCCGAGCATGGTTAGGGCACTTCTAAGTTTTCTTCTTTTAAAATTTTTAAATGATAATTTGTAAATACTCATTATATTCCTCCAAACTGATAGTAAATCAAGTTGTGTCTTTTTATTATATAAATATTCTTTTTTATTTAATAATTTATTACATGATTAATTATTATAATTCTATATCATCTAATTCAAACACTTCTTCAATATACCTCCTTTTTAAAGCTTTAGATATTTTATAGGCAAGAATAAGAGAAGGATTGTATCGTCCCTGTTCTAAAGCTATAATTGTCTGTCTTGTAACATCTACAGCTTCTGCTAACTCTTCTTGGGTTATTTTAAGCTCTTTTCGATATTCCTTAATATTTGTTTTCATGGTTCCATCTTAGTTTACCCAATTTTAATTTATTCTAATCCTCTTTATCCATTTTATAATTGGTTATGGCTTTTATTATTACTCCTACAACTAAAGCAGTTACGATAAATGGATCTACATATATTCGCTCTTGTAGAGAATTATATATAAGCTCGAAAGTTAGCCCAACTACTAAAACAATTATCATGCCCCATGCAGCATTTCTTTCAGCTATTGCTTCGTGCATATATTCTCTTTCATCTTTTTTAAGTTTCCACATGACATCTATTAGGTCTACAAAATAAAATATGGCCCAAATGCCTGTTAAAACATATCGAATCTCTGTGGATAAGTTGGGAGTGATTATTATCAAGATCATTATTAGGATCATCACTCCAATGTAGACATAACCTTGCCATGTTTTTATGTTTACTCCCCATCCTGTGTATTTTCTTCTTGTAAACCATTCTGGTTTTGCTATAATCATAAAATCACCTCATGTAAAAAATATTTTACATCTAATGTAAAGAATAGATTACATTTTATATAAATGTTTTGATTTTGTAAAAAATAGATTACATTTTTTGGGAAATTAGATTAACCATAGCATATAATAGAATGGCAAAGATTTACTAAAATAAAAAAACAGAACTAAAAATTCAATTCAATAAAGATAGGAAGCTAAAAAATGAAAATCTGGGGATATTTAAGTGCATTAACAGTTGCAATCCTATTTGGGGTCTGGTTTTCCCTGGATAAAACATTACTTGGATACTTACATCCAATTGTCCTTGCATCAGCCACTTATTTAATAGCAAGCTGTTTTCTTTTTATAATCAACTTTTCACCCTTAAAAAAGAAGATACTTAAAATTATAAACAGTAAAAGTAAAGTTGAAGATTTTATAACAAAAAAAGAGTATGGAATATTATTTTTAACAGCAATTTTTGGCTCAGTAATTGCTCCAGCAATATATTTAAATGGGCTAAACAGGATAACAGCAGTAAACGCCGCTCTTTTGGCGAATGTGGAAATTTTATTTATTATCCTCATTGGAGTATTCTTCTTAAAGGAACATGTAAAAAGAAAAGATATTGTGGGGTTTGTATTTTTATTAATTGGGGCTATCTTTTTAAGCACTAATAACCTTCAAAACATTCATTTTGATGCTAGTCTATTTGGAAGCATCCTTGTTATCGTATCCTGTTTTTTCTGGAGTATGGATACGAGTTTAAGCAAATTTTTAAGCCATAAAAGCAATATAATATATATTACGGCACTAAAATGTGCAATAGGTGGTTTAATACTACTTTTAATTTCGATAAGTTTGGGATTAAGCTTTTCATTGCCTTTGGATAAGCTACCATTGTTACTTTTTATTGGGCTTGTTTGCTTGAGCATTTCACTGCCACTAATCTATTTTGCAATAAGGATCATTGGATCAACACGCACAGGATCAATATTTGCCCTTAGCTCATTATTTGGAGCTATAACTGCATTTTTAGTACTTGGCGAACCATTAACCGTTACGCAATTATCATTCGGAGTTTTAATGATTATTGGGGTTTACATTCTCTATATGGGGGATAATGATCAAAATGTTTGAATTTATTTATTTTGTTTATCTAAATTATCTAAAATAGAGTTTATTTGCATTTGAACATCCTCAATACTATGGTTTCCATTGATAATATGCCAGTTATTAATTAATTTCAAAGCTTTTCCACGTACCTTAATTAGATCATCTAAATTTTCAAATATTTCTTCGTTATCTCTTGTTTTCACACGTTTAAAAGCTTCTTCTGGTTTTACATCTAAAAAAAACATATATTCTGAGGTTGGCACCATTCTTTTAAAAATTATATACAATATTTTAGCAAGTGGAAATGGTAAATAAGCCACCCCAACAAGATAACGCACAAAAATAACAGTATCTGCTTTTTTATAGTATAATCTAACGGATCTAATAACATCAAAGGCATAATAAATGGAAGATTTAATTTTGTTTATTTTTCCCCTTCCAAGAAGGGCTTTTTTAGCCTTTCTACCATATTTATTATCTTTTTCGGGATGTATCCGTAAAATGACACTGTCTCCATTTTCTGTGTACTTTTTTTGTATCAGATTGGCCTGGGTATCTTTTCCAGATCCGTCCAGTCCATCAATTATTATAAATCTCATTGTTTAGTCCTTCAACCGGATTATAAGTGGTATGAATAGTATTAAAAAGACATACTGGCTGTGATGGGGACTTATAAAGGATATGCCAATAGCTATTGCAGCACTTAATGGAATCAATAAATCTCTCCATTTCCTATATCTTTCTTCTTTTAAATTAACATCTTCACTCATGTCTTTTGCCAGTAGATCCCGGTTTACATAAAATAAAAGCCCGATGATAAGGATATTAATGTCAAAAAATACATTAGCTATTTGTAAACTACCGTATTCTGTCATTACCAGTGTTGAAAAAGGTATAAGCACTATAAAGAAGAATTTAAGCATGGTTGTCCAGAATATTCGGGCGTTAACATATTTTAAGTGGTTGAAATAATCATGAAGATTAAGGAAAAAAGATGCAATAATGAAGAAACTTATGGTATAACCTAGAAATTGGGGCCATAAACTCATTAAAAAGTCTATTAACACTATATTTGTTTCTTTTAATGCTGGAACAGTAAAATTTAATACTAATAATGTAATAGCGACTGCAAACACATTATTGGTGAATGAAGTAAGCTGTTCTTTGCTTATACTGTATTCTTCATGTGTATCGTCCATAAACTAATCTCCACATCCATGTTTTGCAAATATTTATCTTAATAAATGATTTAACTTGTTCCTTTTATATATTGTAATTTTATTGTCTTTTTGGTAAAAATTTATAATGTAAGTATAAGATAAGCTCCTACAGCCCCAAAACATGCAGTTAAATTATCAAGTCCTTTTGGAGTAATTCCCTCAAGAATTGTTGCAACAAGTGCTACAACAGGTATTATTAACAAATTAGCAGGTAAAACATTGTAATACAGTAAAACTATCCCTAAAGTTATAATCAACACTAAAAACATGGCGAGAGAACCTTCAACACTTTTTGTATCTCCAAAGAAGTTGTATTGGTGTTTCCCGAATCTTTCACCTGCAAGGGATGCTATTCCGTCTCCATAAGACATTGCTGCAATTCCAACAGCAATTATCCACGGTTGGTTAAAGAAGAGCAGTGCGAGAACTGTCCATGAAATCGAATAATAAACTAAACCCAAACCATGGCCAGATTCAGATAACCTGTCTTTTACGGCTTTTATTGGGGAATGGGGACTCATTAAAAATGTTAAAACAATAAAAGGAGCTGCAACAAGGAGTGACATAACCCACCATGTGTTAAATAATGGTAAAATAAAGAGAATGTTTCCAACCATGATGTGTAGAAATTTTCTGCTGAATTTAGGGTGTTTTTTTAATATTTTTTCAGATATTATAAGTAGGATTGCCACATATCCATATACAAATGCCAGTCCAATGAAGTCACCAGTTGTCATAAATCTATAGTAGTTTTTTTGGATATAAATGAATTTTGATAAATTTTTTGTGAATATGTAGAGTTTTAAATAATTTATTAAATAGAAATATTCAATGTTGTTTAAAATGAAGCCAGAAAAAATAACTGCAGGTGGAACATTTAAATGCAACGAAAAAGAGGGCATTATAGGTGTAGTTATCAAATATAAGGATATAAACTGCATTTTAACAGCTTTCCATATTCTAAAAGCAGGTAAATGTGGTTTAGAGGATAAAGTAGATATAAATGGGTTTGAAGGCTGTATAATAGAGATATTGATTGATTATGATCTTGCCGTAATTGAGATTTCAGCCCCTGATAATATATTAGAATTTTCAAGTATAGGTAAACCCGAAATAGGGCAGGCATATGCACTTAAAGGGAAATCAAAAAATTATTGCAATATCATGACCCTTGGAAAGACCTACCATTACGTATCATTTTCATTTGCAGAGATTCCGCTTCCTGGTGATAGCGGATCGCCCATAATTCAAAATGGGAAGGTAGTGGGGATATTAGCGTCTGTATTTTACACCAATGCCAATGCAATTGTGATATCTCTTGAAACGTTTTAGGATAAATATGAATAGATTTTAAAAAATACTATGAAAAATGCTGAAAATATGGGTTTAAAGTAGTTTATGCAGATAATGATGGATTTTTTTTATCTGTAATTGTCATGTTTGTATATTAGCAATGAATTAAGGGGGATAAAACCCATCTTGCTCTTTTTTATATTTAATCCATGCTGATAACATGTGGTCATCAATTTTATAGAGTTTGTCTGAATGGGATAGTATCCCTTTATTTTTAAGTTTTATAAGATTTTTATTAAGTGTTCCATCTGAAAAATCAACCTTTTTTAGCAATTCATTCCATTTAAGAGGTCCATTTTCAATAATAGTGCTTACTATGCACTTTTCATGGTTTGAAAGTGATGACCATGTGGTTATCCATTTAACTGCCACTTGTTCTAGTTTCCCGTAAAATTCATCGATGACTTCCTTTTCGCTATAAATGATATCTGCAGACATAATATTACAAAAACTGTTGATATATGCAGGATATCCTCTTGTGCAATTATAAAATCTTTCTAATCCACTATCAGTAAATTGAATTTCAGGCACTTTTTCTTTAAGATAACTTTTTGTATCTTTTTTTGTAAAGGGGTCAACATTGAATTGTATCATTCTATTTCCAAATGCTCCATTAATTCCATTAATTTTATCCACTATTTCGCTTGTTGTAGATGTAGAACCAGTAAAAATATAGCTCACATTGTCCTGTTCCTGTGTGGAGCTTCTAAATAACCAAAGAAATGCTTCTGGAGAGTTTAGTGTGCCTATAAATTGAAATTCGTCGATTACTATTACAAAGCCATTAATCTGTCCATCTGATTTATCCACTATTTTTTGAGGGTATTCCATTACAAATTTGCTTAGTTTTTGATAATTGTCATTAATATCTGGAATTGCAATTCCTAAAATGCTTCCTGCTTCTTTAAAATCATAATTTTTCTTCCTTATTTTCCATAGAAGGTCTTTAACAGCATTATATGATTTTTTTAGTATATCGTCTTCATCTCTAATTGCATTGTTCATTTCTTCAAGAAGCACTTGCATTATTTGTTCTTCTCGTAGATTTCCTTTTTGAGTTCCATATATATGGGATATGTCTATATATGCAGTTAAAATGTTATCGGGGATGTCTTTAATAAATTTTTTTAGAAGAAAAGATTTACCAACTCCTCTGTATCCTGTAACAAGGATTTGGTTAGCTACATTTTGGTTTAATGTATTTATGAATGAATTTAGGCTTATTAACTCTTTTTTTCGGTTATAAAAATATGGATCAATATCTGAAGGAACTCCTAAAGGTAGGCTGGGCATGTTTTCACCTTAGTTATTTGCTGTGCCTTATTTTTGTTACTTGTGGTATATAACCTTAATTATTTACGGTACATTATTTTTGTTAGGTCAATATTGTAACATGAATTTATTACTGTACAATAATTTTTTACGGTTAAATAACTAACCGTAACCAAATACGGTAAAATATTTTAGGAAATTTCATGACCCCTGGAAAGACATATCATTATGTTTTATTTTCATTTGAGAGATTCTGCTTCTGATGACAGTGGATCGCCTATAATTTGAAATGGGAAGGTGGTAGGGATATTGGCGTCTGAATTTTACACCAATGCAATTGTAATATCTTTAGAAGAGATGTTTTAGAATAAATGGATATGAATAAGTTTAAAGTATGCTATGGAAAAAGCTGAAGATTTTGGGTTTAAAGTGGTTTATGCTGATACTGATAGGTTTTTTGTTACATTAAAATGAAAAACTAAGGAATTTTTTAAATGTGAAACATGAATGTAGGAGTTTTAAGCTTGATGGTTTGGGAGTATTGTATTTAAATAAGAAATGGAAAAGTAGAATTTAGATTTACAGATTTGAATGGTAGAATACATTGAAAAAAAGAATGAAAAATTAAATGAATAATGACAATTAAATCCAGACATATGATAAAAATCGATTTTTATGGTGGAGTAGATGAAATCGGTGGAAATAAAATACTAATTAATGATAATAAAACTTCATTTTTCTTAGATTTTGGTATGAGTTTTTCAAAATCTAAAAAATTTTTTTGGGAATTTATGCAACCCCGAAAAGCTAATGGATTATTAGACTTCTTTGAATTAGGACTTTTACCAAAAATAGAAGGAATTTATAGAGAAGATTATTTAAGACATTCTGGAATGGAATTTACACCAAAACCTTCTGTAGATGGTTTTTTTATCACTCACGCACATATGGATCATTCCGTTTATATTCAGCATTTAAGGGAAGATGTTCCAATATACATGACAGAAGAGACGAAATTAATCTTAGAAGTTGTAGAAAATACCAGTAAAGTCCTTTTTGCGGATTTAATTAATTTAAAAAAAGATTTCCATTTTATTCCAAAAAAAAGAATAGAAGGCTATAAACGGCTTTATGGAGAATCAGCTAAAGTTGAAAGAAATATAAATGTCTTGGATCCTTACAAAAAACAAGAAATTGGTAACTTTAAAATTGAAAGTGTGCCCGTTGACCATTCACTTCCAGGAGCCACAGGGTTCATAGTTGAAGGAGATGAAGATACTATTGCATACACTGGAGATTTAAGATTTAATGGAAGAAATCCAGATCTTACCCAAAAATTTGTTAAAAAATGCAAAAAAGCTAATCCAACAGTTATGATTTCTGAAGGAACAAGAATAGATGAGGAAGAAAAAACTATAACAGAAAATGAAGTTGAGCAAAAAATTATTAGACATATAGGTGATTATAAAGGATTTATAATGGTCGATTATCCCATAAGAGACCTCGATCGGCTTTTAAGTTTTTATAATGCTGCTAAAGAGGCAGATAGGACTCTTGTTGTTAATTTAAAACAAGCCTATATGTTAAAATTGTTTGAAGGACGGGACTATCCAGAAATTGGCGATGTTGCAATTTATATCCCCAAAAGAGGTTGGGGATTATATGGAGAAGAATCATTCGCATGCTTTGGAGATGAATGGAGATGTGCCTCCGATATTGAACCTTATCACGTGAAAACTGACTACGAATATTGGGAAAGAGAAATTATGGATTGGGATAACACCATAACTTATAAAGAACTTAAAGAAAACCCTGAAGAATATATATTTAGATGTGATTTTTTCGAATTAAGAGAATTAATTGATATTAAACATGAAGAGGGACTTTTCATACGATCACTAACTGAACCATTTGACGAAGAAACAGAAATTGACTTTGGTAAAGCTCAAAATTGGATAAACCACTTTAATCTTGAAATGCACCAAATACACGCTTCAGGACATGCCAATGGGCCTGAAATATTGGATATGATAAAAGAAATAGAACCTGAGAAAGTATATCCAGTGCATACTGTTAAAAAAGAAAAATTTGATATATTAAACGAATATGGAATAGACGTTATTTACCCCAAACTAACCAAGTAGATATTTATTTGATTTATACAATATTAATTAAGGATGATAAAATGTTTAAAAAGAATGATGAGGACTATGTAAAAAACCTTGATTCAAAAAGGAGAATAAGAACACAATTCGTAGTTGCCGATAAAGTAGAAAAAAGGGCTAAAAGTGGTAAAAAATACATAGATTTTACACTTTCAGATAAAACAGGGCAAATAATTGGTAGAAAATTTTCGGACGTTAATATAAATGAAATTTTTGATAAAACTGAAATTGGAAAAATTCATAGGGTGTTAGGAGATTTAAACGAGTTTCCAAGAGGATCTGGTAAATATAATATAATAATAGATACTATAACTGAATTAAATGAAAATGAATATGATATTAACGATTTTATAAAAACTTCAGAAAAAAATAGGGACAAACTAATGTTAGAGATCTATTCAACAATAGAAGAAATGGAAAATGTATATTTCATAAAGCTCTTAAATTCGTTCTTTTTTGATGAAAAATTTAAAAAGAAATTCTTTGATTCTCCATCTGCAAAAATGCATCACCACAATTACATTGGTGGTTTATTAGAACACAGCGTAGAAGTGCTAGAAATATGCAAATTTACCTGTAAAATATTTCCAGAACTGGATAAAGATCTTTTACATACTGGAGCAATATTACATGATATAGGCAAAATTAAGACCTATACTTATGATTTAGTGAGTATAGACTTCTCAGAAGAAGGTAGATTGCTTGATCATTTATTTATATCTTGCGATATGGTGAAAGAAAAAATTAATGAAATAGAAATGCCTGAAGAACTTTCAAACCAGATTTTACATTTAATATTAAGCCATCATGGAGACGTTAGGAATGGTTGGGGTTCTCCCGTAAATCCTCTGACTCCTGAAGCTGTAGCACTCCATCATGCAGACAATTTAGATGCAAAAGTTAAAGGAATGCTTCAAAACAAATAATTCAACAATGTATCCTTAAGATACGAGAAATGAATTAAATTGAACAATATTAATTTTTAATATGTTCATTTCTTTTTTTAAAAATTATATTTGATTTAAGTATTTATAAAATGGGCTTAAAACACATGAAGAGTGTTTAGGATAGTACCAACTATTCTTTTGAGAACTAGAAAGATATAAACATTTTTTTCCTCTTGAAACTCCCACATTCAATAATTTAAGGTTTTTCATTTGTTTTAATCCATCAAAAGTACCATGACATGTTTTGCATGTACTATAATTAGGTAAAGACCCTTCTTGAAGACCACAAACAAAAACTGTCTCAAATTCTAGTCCTTTAGCACTATGAATTGTAGAAAGAAACACCTTATTTTTAACTTGTTTTTTGAGAATTTTTCCCCAATCAACTTCCAATAGGGTTTCATTTGTAAAATGCTGTACCTTTTCAAATAATGTTTTCGAAAAAAATCTTTTTGCATCGTATTTCTTTGATTCAGTTAATAAAATTTTTATTATTTCATCATTTGCATCTATTCCATTATCTCTACAAATCTTTTCTATAATGCTATTTAACTTACCTTTTTCTTCAATAGAGACCTCTCTTAAACTTTTAAAGAGGGGTTGATATTTTTTCTCAATTTCGGGACCCCTAAAATCTGGAACAAACACAAATTTATTTTTTCCAAGTTTTTCTTTTATTTCCTCAAAATCAGCTCTTTGTGGAGCTAATATAGCTATCTCATGGAGTTTTTCATTATTTTTTTCTAAATCATCAATTTTATTAGTGATAAAATCTGCTTCAGCTCTTTTATTTGAAAAAACAGAGTAGTAAGGTGAATATTCAGAAATTTCTAAATCCTTGTCTGTGCAATCATCAATATAATTAGAAATTGCATTTGCCAATATCTTTATTCCTTTACCTTCAGGTTTAAATCTATGATCTTTTTTGAGTTTTATTTTTTCACAATTAAATTTATCCTTAGCTAAAGTAACATTTTCAGGTTCTGCACCTTGAAATTCATATATACCCTGATTTGGATCAGCTAAAATGAAAACAGGAGATTTTTCATACTTATTTCGATTTCCTCCATTAGCTATAATTTCTAAGATTGCGAATTGTAGGGGGTTTGTATCCTGAAACTCATCTACAAGAATGTACTTAAAAACAGATCTATAATAATTAAGCACAGAATCATTGTTTCTTAGTAATTTAACGGCATAATAAAGGATATGATCAAAATCTATCATATTTTGATTTTTTAATTCAGTTCTAAATGATACTAAACCTTTTTCAAATAGTTCATTATAATTTGGATCTTCATGATCATCATTCATTTTTAAAATACGTTCAGTTTTCCATTCTTTATATTTATAAAAGCATTCTTCAGCTTTTTTTCTTCTAGAGTCATATTTATGTTTAAAATATTTAGATATTCCAAGAACTTCTTTTATCAATTCATCACTTTGAAGTTCCCCAATGACAAAAAAATCCCTTTTTAAATCAACACAATTACCATAAGCTTTTAATATGGAATATGCAAAGGAATGAAAGTTAGTTATATGAACCAAATCTTTTGCTAAAGGAACTTCTTTGGTTACCCTATCCTTCATTTCATCTGCGGCAGCATTTGAAAATGTTAAACCTAAGATTTTAAATGGATTTCTAATTGCACCACCATTAATTAAATATTCGATCCTTTTAGCCATTACCAAAGTTTTTCCTGATCCTGGAGGTGCTAAAACTAGAATAGATGAGTTTTCATCCGAATAAACTGCTTCTTTCTGTTCATCATCTAGTTTAATCTGTTTCATCTTTAATGCCTCTTGATAAACCTATTGATTTTTCTAAAGCATCAGCAAATACCTTTGGAATTTCGTTTTTATCTAAATTTTCTGCTAAAGTTCTACCAAAAAATAATCCTTTCTCATCTGACATCCAAGATAGCATAAAACGAATATATTCTTTATTTTTTCTGTTTTCTTCATTTAAATGACTATGAACATCTTCTAATTGCTCAATATTTTCACTTTTTAAATGTGGAAAAATCCCTTTGAGGTTCCCTATTCTCTTTGAAATACTTTGAGGTGCTTTTAATTCTAATGAATGGAGTATTTTATTATGGGGAGAATTAAAAAGAATTTCTAATTCAAAAGCACCCTTTTTCTTATATTCATCCGTATATACATTCCCAATTAAAAATACATTATCGTAATCTTCATATTTTTCTTTTTTATCCGAATCAACAATTAAAACAGTAGGTATTTCTAATTTATAGAATAAATGAGCATAATACTTTAAATTACCTTCACCTTCGACTTGTAAAAAAGATACACCAAATTTATCAAGATCTTTTCCTATTTTATTTCCAAATATAGGCATTGCTCCTTTTTCTGTGGGTCCTTCACCCAATATTACACACTTACTGAAAAAAACATCAGAATAATAATAGAATAAGGTTTCAAGCTCTTTATTTATAGCCCTAACCTTTTTGTTTCTATCTGATCCATCTTCTGAGCGCAATTCATCAAATATTTCTTCAGCAACATTACTTTTTAGTTTAATAGAATTTGTGATTTCTCCTGTTTTTCTAAGAAAATTTAAATTTAGAAATTCTAAGGGTGATATAATAAACGGAGAATGGGTTGATAAAATAAATTGAAAATTTAATCCTTCTTTTAGAAAGTTACTTTGAATATTTTTAAGAGTTTTAATCAAATTTCGCTGCATATGGGGATGTAAATGACTTTCAGGCTCTTCAATCACGATAACAAAACTTCTAAAATCCGTTTCATCCATATTTTTTAGCTTAACAGCTTTTAATAGTTTTATTAGCAAATCTATTATATTTTGGTACCCATCACCTTGTACTAATGCGGAATATTCATCAATTTCTAAAGTTACATTCTTTAGGAAATCTTCGTCAGCTACAGGGATTAAATTAAGACCAATTTTTTCTTCTAATAAAATTTCAGAAGATAAATTGTTCAGTTCAGTTTCTACTGATTCTAAATCATATGAACTTTTAAGGCCCTTTTTGAATTTAATAAGTTGATTTTGTATTTCTAATCTTTTATTATAAGTTTCAATAACATTAATCAATAAATCGGTTTCTTTAACTATAAATTCTTTGTCTATCCTACCATCAAACTTTTTTACTGCTGCTTTAAGGTCTTCTAATTCAACAAGCCTTCCATCTATTATATTTTTGGATATTTCAGTAAAATTAAATTCATCTTCAACTATAGGCGATAGATTACTAATATTTTCGAATATTTTACTTTTCAAGGAATCAAAAGGCACAGTATAATATGGTTTAAAAGTCTTTATTAAGTCAAAAATTCCATTTCTTGAATCGATTTCTTTCTTTAAATCTCTGTGAGCAGGCACGTAAAAGCAAGAAATATATTTCCTAAAAGTCCATGGAACATCCTTTATTTCCTGTTCTTCTTCTTTTAAATCAGTTCTTATGAATTTTATCGACGAATTAACATCACCTATACTCTCTTTCCATTCTGCAACAACCCTAATCGTTATTTCATCATTTTCAGGATTTTTTAAACCATCAAAATCAAAAAATACGGCCTCTTCGTCCCTTTTATCTATTTCATCAAAGGTTAATTCAATTTTTATGGGTTTTTCAGGGTTTTTAAAGTCCTTATCTTTAAAATAAATTTTTCTAGATAACGAATTGCAAATTGCATTTAAAATATTAGTTTTTCCAATGTTATTTTCGCCTACTAATACTTCAAATTCTGAAATTTCAATTTTTAAATCAGTAATGTTTCTAAAATTGTCAATATAAATTCGGGAGAGTTTCATGCATAAGCGCCTCTATCTTTTTTTAATTTCTCTCCCTTAAATTTATTACTAAATTATATTTATTTCGTTGAACACATACTTTTTTTAATTAAAGATAAAAAAAGCCGATGCATCACCTAAAATCACGATTTCCAAAATATCATTAAGAAACCCCATTTTTCTTTTCATTACATCTTGGAGGTAGTTTCATTCTTCTTCTTACTTTATCAATATCAAATCCTGGAGGTTTTGGTTTCAGATCTGTATCTTTAATTGGGCTTTCATAATTTAGTACTTGATGATTTCTTAATTTATTTATGTCTAAATCATGAGTAACTACATAATCTTTAATTCCGCCCTTTAATTTTATTAGATATTTATTTTCTCTTTTGGAAGGTTGAAGTATGCAGGTTCCTCCAAATTCAGAACTATTAACCTTAATACAATAACAAAATAAATCTCTTGACAAAGATTCTGCAATAGCCGTGAAATAAGCAGTATCTTTGTTATATTCGGAAACAATTACCATATCACAACAGCTCTTAAATAGAGATCTATGATCAATATTAGCTATTTCATAACAATAATATGGTGCGAAGTATATGTCATTCCAAATACATAAAACATATTCATATTTCGGTAACTTTTTTAATTCCTTAGTTTTATGTAAGTCAGATAATTTATTAGCTGACTTAGTTTTATTTAACTTTAATCCATTCTTTTTAGGTTTTAGATTATGTTTACGATATTCTCTCAATTCTTCAGGAGAATAACTATTCTTCAAACGCATTATTAAAGTGCAATTTTGCTTATTTTCTGTTTCTGAAGGTAATGCAATTCCAATATAATTTCCAACATGTTCTCCATGGATTATTGGCTCAATGCCAAAGACCATTGCCATATTATGTGTCCTTGAAATGTCTAAAATTCCAGGTATCCATTCATAAGGCATATACATCTCAGGCATTACAAGTAATTCTACTTTTTTCTTAACTGCCTCATTTATAATGGCTGCTATTTTATCTAAGCGTTTGGGGCTTCGGTTGGGATTACCTACCAATGCTTTTTGTAAAAGTTCGTTTTCCAATTTAGTGTTTATAAGACCAATTTTTACTTTCGATTTATCTTTTGAACCTGTTTTAATGACATGTACTCTTGCAGAGCATTTATCCTCTTTTATATATTTATCATAGTCCCTTATAAATTTACATTTGCTATTATCACAATTATAAGCAGCTATACAAGTATTTCTATAAAATAAATTCTTTTCTTTTTTAAAACTATTTTCTTTAGATTCTTCTTGTTTATTTCCGTTTTCTTCGTCAAATCCATTTATTAAATTATACAATTTCTTTGAGTGGAATAAATATTCATTTATATTTAATTGAGTCATATCATTCCAAAACAAACTCTTATTAATAATATGAATTGTTGCCTCATGAAATTGAACATAACATGGATAATAGTTATAAATATCTTTTTTATCCAAAGTTGAAAAATCAGGGTTAACTGAATCATCATATTCATTTGATAAAAAGTTTATTAAATCATAATCACTTGATAAAAAGTTATCAGGCACATCATTTATCAAAAACAAGGGATCCTTCATTAAAGAGGTTTTATATAAATATGATAAAACAAAGTTCTTGCGCATATCCTCTATTTTTAGATAATTTGGAAAAGAATCATCAATTTTTCGCAAATGAGGATCATTTATTTTTTTAAGCGATGATACTCTTGCATAAGTTAAATATAAAAAGTTCTTCAAGCTTTTCTTTAATAAATATTCATCATCTCCATTATATTTATATGTTGACTCATCATTTGTTTTGACCTCTAATTTAGATATTTTTTTGATAATTTTTTCAATTTCTTCCTCTAAAGTTCTATAATCTTTCTGAATAAACAAAAATTCCATCAATTTTTCCCATAAAATCATGAAATCAATTTTTTTACTTCCAGAAAATGCATGTATAATATTTTCTCTATTTTTTTTGGATAAACCCTTTGTTTCATAAATAGAACTTCTAATTAACCATGAAAGCGCTTTAGAAAGTTCAAATTTGTTTAATTCTATGGACTCGATGTCACTGATTTTATTTATTGAATCAGCATATTGAATCGAAAAAATATTTTTTCCAATGTCTACATATGATCTTTCAACTTCATGCATTAACCTAAACTCACTTGAGTTTCTATATATCTCTTTTTTAAAGTTTTCAATTAATGCTCGAGAATACTCATGCTTAAATATAAAAAGCTTTAACTTACCGGATTGTATTCTAAGATTCTCATAATTGGATTTATTAAATAGCGTATCTTCTTTATAAATAGATTTTTTTTCACATAAATTGTTTATACCGTACTCCTTACACTTTTTCTTGTTTTCTTTATCTCCATTTTCATTTTCATCTCCATTATTATCCTTCTTTTCATTATTTATGCACCTAAGTATATTGTGACTCGGATTGGGACGATTAGTAGTTAAATATTTTTCTAAAATTTCTTCTTTAGTTATATTAAAATTTTCATCAGAAAATGATTCGCTTTCAGGATATGATTTAAACACAATCAAAACATCATCAACATAGCGCCCATAATATTCGGGGTTTACAAGATCATGTATTGTTTGATCAAAAGCTTGAAGATTCCAGTTTGATATAATTAAAGAAGGTAAAAACCCTAAGGGGATTAAAGGTAATCTTTTATCTTCCGCTACTTCTTTTTCATAATATTCTCTTGTAAAATAACGTTCAGTATACGTTTTAAAAATTTTTTCGATGAAATTAGTTAAGAATTCATCTAATTTTTTATCAAATTCACTTACCTTCTTTAAACTGTCATTTAACAATTTTTGTTTAGCATTTTTAATATCCTGTTTTAGTTTTTTAAAGTCTATTGTTGATGTGTAATAATACTCCTTAAAATCCAAAGAAAGCATAATTGCATTTTCTTTTTTATTTAGCAATTTTTCTACAGAATCTAAACCTTCATCTCTCCAAACTTGATATCTTTTAAAATATGGTTCAAATAAGAAAGGTGTAGGCTCCGAATATTTTGAATTCTCTCTTTCGCAAGATATTATTTTTGATAATACGTCCTCATTTATCCTGTTACCATGAATATTCTCATTCAATCTGTGATCTAGTACCCACCCACTTCTTAAAATCCATAAAGTTCCTAGTATATGTGTTTCTATATCTAAATCTATAAAATAATTTAACTTTTCAATTTCATTAATATTGTCAGGAATATTTCCCAAAACAGGTGGATCAGATTTCCGTGGCTTTGGATAGCATAAAATATCAACAATAGGATCTTTTAAAAGATTCTTCCATTCTTTATCATCCAATAACTTCATAGCCAATTTCTCAAAAAAGTCATCCAAAGAATCTGAGTTTGCCTCAAAATCCGCTATCTTTGCTCTATTTATGGCACCGTAATTATCATAATATGTGTATGTTTTAAATTTGCGGTATGCACTTTTTAATTGCTCAACTAAATCATCAGTCATTTTATCACACATCAATGGGTAACTTTAAAAATATTATGCATCGATTCATATATTATTGTAGTAATATAGATATTTATCTACATAATCTGAATAGTTTTTGTCCAAAATGTCAATGATTTGTAATTTTATAAAAATCGTCCCTAATTGTTGTTAATGCATAAATAAATTCCTTATATTTCATAATTATTTTTCCTATGTTTGTTATTCATGATTATTTATTCCATGAAATTCCTTAATTTTAAGGTTTAATTATGTAATTTTAATGTTATAAATTCTTTTTTTCAAGATAGAAAGCCACTTCACCCCACCAAGGCTTTGTTCAAACCTCCAACATCGTACTAACAGGATGCGGCTTGTATATGTTATTTAATAAAAGCTGGAGCTTGACTGGTTCTTTACAAACTGCGAGGTAAGCTTAAATTAAAAAGATTTATATGATTTAATTTTATACAATTAAAAATATAATCCACCAAAAATGTAAGCAATGTTTTATACAATTAGTAAATCATCTTAAATAAACAATTACGAGTTTATTTATAAATAAAGGAGTTTAAATTTCATGTTAGGCGAAAAAGAATTGATCAAACTATTTCCAGATTTCAAAGAACTCATACAACCATCAGGAATCGATTTAAAATTAGAAGACGTTTTTATCCAAAAAAATGCAGGCTCCCTAATTGACAATGAAAAAAATTTACCAGAATTAGAGAAACTTGAAGGCCCAATATATACACTAAAATCGAAAACTGCTTATTCAGTTACAGTGGGGCCTAAAGTTAAAATCCCGAAAGGATGTGCCATGCTTTACCTTCCAAGGTCCACTTTAAACCGTTCATTTATTTCAGTGCACACGGCAGTTGGCGACCCTGGATTTTACGGGACTTTGCAGTTCATGCTCTACAACTACGGGGAATTCGATTACAGGATTAAAAAAGGAGAAAGAATTGCTCAAGCAGTTGTATTCGATGTTACTGGCTCTGGAGAGTATAATGGGAGTTATCAGGAAGTTGAATAATCTTTGTTAGTAAAGAGAATGATAAAAATTTGCATTGATCCTTAAATTATCATAAATTTTTAGTTTTTGATTTTGTGTTTCCATTAATATGGTGCTTACATTAAATTAGGAATATCCAATTAAATTTATTTCAGTTTAAATAATAGTAGAGTGCAGCGATTTTGGATTGAAAATTTTATCAATTTCATCTCAGTTTTTATCGCACCAATTTTTTAAAGCCTCTATACATGCCATTTTAATGGCTCCCTTTTCATAGTGAAATTTTTTATATGCTTTTTCTTTAAATTCGTCCATTAATTCTACTGGAATTCGTACGTTAAGTGTCTTCTGGTATGGTATTTAAATCACCTCATATGTTATTCTTATCTTTTTTTATACCATTTAACTTTTAATGTTGCTATATAGCAATGTAGTTATATAACGAACATTTTTATATAACAATATTTATAGTTTTAATTAAAGTTTGAAAAGGATGATATGATGTAAATAGTATGACAACATGGTTATTTAATATAATGAATATTTGGTTAAAAACCAATAAATAAGTGTTTAGGGAATTCAGAGGTTATTCTTGGTTTAATTGGAGGAATAGGATGAAAAATGATCTAATTTATTGGAATTTCTTAAAAAGAAAGAATATAACTTATGGAATTTATATGAGAAGAAATTTGGTTAAAAATGGCAAATATTTAAAAATTTCAAAAAATTAAAAAAATTTTGAATTCATAATTCTATAATAATTAATCATTATGAATAGAGGAGTATGTCTTGAAAATAAAAAAGGACCATTTAACTCAGTAATATGCCTTGCTGTAATGTTAGGGCTTTTAATGTTAATATTAAATTATTTAGTGTCAACAAAATAGGAGAATTTATAAATGGGCAGTGTTAAAGACCTTAAAATTTTAAAAAATCCAACTTTTGAAAAACCAGGTGAAGGGATATTCACTTTTTCCAATAGATACTCGATTTTTGATTGGGGAGGAATGCCTGATCACATAGATCATAAAGGAAAATCTATTGCACTCCTAGGTGCATATTTCTTTGAAAAACTGGACGAATTAGGGATTTCAAATCATTATATGGGCCTAATGGAAAATGGAGATGCAAAAAATCTTTCAGAATTAAATAATCCGTCAAAAGTGATGAAAGTCAAGCTTTTACGTGTTATCACTCCCAAGTTTGAGAATAATCAATATGATTACAACATATATTCACAAAATCTAAAAGGAAATTTTTTAATACCTCTTGAAATCATTTATAGAAACGTTTTACCTGAAGGTAGCAGTGTTTTTAAACGTTTAAATGAATCCGAGATAATTCCTGAAGATTTAGGATTAAAAAATCCTCCGGTTCCAAATCAAAAATTAAAAAAACCCTTAATAGATTTTTCAACTAAATTAGAAGTCACTGACAGATATTTGAGACCTCTTGAAGCTCAAGAAATATCAAGTTTAAGTGAGGAAGAACTTGATGAATTAAAAGACGTTACCACTATTATTAATAAGATGATATCTCAGGAATTTTCAAAAATCGGCCTAAAAAATGAAGATGGAAAAATAGAATTTGGATATGGTCCAAAACGTCAATTAATGGTAGTTGATGTGTTAGGAACTTTAGATGAATGCCGTTTTACATTTAATGACCTTCCAGTAAGTAAAGAAATCACAAGGATGTACTATCGAGATACCGAATGGCACTGTGCTACTGAAGAAGCAAAGAAAAAAGATAGAATAAACTGGAAAGATAATTGTGCCCTTCAGCCGAAACCTCTTCCTCCAAAATTGAAGAACTTGATTTCACAGGTTTATTGTTCATGTACCAATGAAATAACAGGTAAGGAATGGTTCAAAGATGTAATGTCCTTAAAGGAAATTTTAAAAGATATAAAAGGAGAAATACCCTGTGACAAATAAATTTGCAGTATGTCTTAACTGTATGGATGGCAGAGTACAGTTGCCAGTAATTCAATGGATTAAAGAAAACTATAATGTTGACTTTGTTGATTTAATAACCGAACCTGGGATGGACGGAGTTTTGGCAGATTTAAATTCAAATATAGGAAATATTCTAAATAAATTAGAAATTTCTGTGGATAAACATAGATCTGAATATATTTTTATTGTGGGACATTACGATTGTTTAGGAAACCCGGTTGATAATGAAACCCATAAACAACAGGTTATGTTGGCTGTAGAAAGAATTAAGAATTTAAAAGGTTCATATAAAGTAATAGGATTATGGATTTCTGAGAAATTTTCAGTGGAAAAAATAACTGAAATTTAAGGAGGATTAATTAATGAAAATACCACGATGTATGAGTACTCAACATCCAGATAATGTTAATCCACCATTTTTTTCAACAGACCCTGAACTTAGTGGTGAAGACGAGATAACCGAAGCTTATTATGTTTTTTCTCATTTAGGTTGCAATGAACAAATGTGGGATTGTGAAGGTAAAGAAGTAGATAATTACGTGGTTAAAAAATTACTTACCAAATATGGATCATTTTTTAATGAAAGAATTTTAGGTAAAGATAATTTTATAACCTTGAGAGTTCCAAATCCTACAGTTGAAAAAGCAGAAGCAAAAATTTTGCTGGAAACCCTAGAAAGCATACCTCGTTCATTTGACGCCGCTAAATTATTTTATGGGAAAGATAATGTGCCTGTATTTGAGGTAATTTTACCTATGACTGCTTCTTCAGACTGCCTTGACAGAATTTACAGATATTACCACGATTTTGTTGTGGGTAAACAAAACAAACCATTCAAACAAGGAGATATAACTATAGCTGAGTGGATTGGTGAATTTAAACCTGAAAAAATTAATGTAATCCCTCTTTTTGAAGATATGGAAAACATGCTAAATGCCCATAATATGACCCGTGATTATTTAAAGGATAAATCTGTTGAATATCAAAGAGTTTTCTTAGCAAGATCAGACCCTGCCATGAATTATGGATTTATAAGTGCACTTATTTTAAATAAAATAGCTCTGCAAAAACTGGTAAAATTAGAACAAGAAACTGGCGTTAAAATATATCCCATAATTGGAATGGGTTCGGCACCATTTAGGAGTAATTTAAGACCTCAGACTGTAGAGAGGATTTCAAAGGAATATCCCAATGCACATACTTTTACGATTCAATCTTCATTTAAATATGATAATCCTCCTAAAGAGGTCATATCGGCTATTAAAATACTGAATGAAAGAAAAACAACTATTCCTGAAGAAATTGACGAAGAAAGATGTATAGAAATAATAGAAAAGTATAGTAATGAATATCAAAGACAAATACTTGAAATTGCTCCAGTAATTAATAAAATTGCTAAATATATTCCCGTTCGGAGAAAAAGAAAGTTACATATTGGCCTTTTTGGCTATGCACGTAATATTGGGGGGATTTCATTACCTCGAGTCATAACCTTTACCTGTGCCCTATATTCATTAGGATTACCTCCAGAGATTTTAGGAATCAATGTACTTGATGATGATGACATATTATTTATTGAAAATGTGTATTTAAATTTTAAAGATGATTTGAAGGATGCTCTTCAATTTTTTAATCCAGAACCCGTATTCTTACCCAAAAATATTAGGAAAAATGATTTAATGGAAAGTTTACTTAAAAATATTCAAATAAATGAAAATCATAAAAAGTTAACAGATATTATCAGGTCTTCTTTGAATGCAAATAAAACAGAAAATTTAGGTGAAAACATATTAAGGGCAGCGAATTTAAGAGGATTCCTAGGGTAAATTATTTTTTTATTTTTTGAAAATATTTCCCTTAAATTAAGTCTTTTTTTAACAGAGGGTTAATATTTATTATATTGTGCCGGTTTCGGCCATTGAGGGAGATATTTTTAATCCCAGAATTATGTATTGATGAAGGCAGAGCTAGGGGGATTTTTATACATATAAGATGGGCTGCTGCTGTTTATTGTTCTAAATGCAACTCCAAATCAGTACAAAATCAGGGTTTCCAAGAAAAATCTAAACACTTACGTGAAATTTTTCCAATTTGTTTACAATAACAGCGTAAAATGGATTAATAAGGCGTTAAAAATAGTACTAAATTAACTAACTACATTCGGGGAATGGGCGAATAAAATAATCATAAAAATAAAAAATATACTTCTATTGAAGTATTATTCTAACTTATCAATTAATTTTGTTAACCAATCCACCCATTCTTCATAGGAAATATTTGGATAGGACATATCTGCATTGGGATGCATAAACCGACACAAAGTTAAGGTCTTTATATGTGGTGCAAAGTTCTTTAAAGTAGATAAACCCTGTGAGCCTAAATAATATGGAACTCCGATAAAACATACCAGATCATAGTTCCCCTGACCATCAAAACCTTTCCATTCCGGGTCTTTTAGGTGATTAATCAGTTCAATTACACCAATAACTTCGGCATTGAAATTTAATTTGGATAAGGTTAAACTAGAACCTCCGGTAGCAACCACCTTTATATTTCTTTTTTTTGCTATTTCTAAACTTTTTTCTGATATCTCTTCTGGAATATCATTCAGTAAAGATCCCATTACAAAAAGAGGATTTTTTGATTGTTTAATTGTTAAAGCTGCCATTTCAGGCGGCCAAACAGTTGCTGGATTTATGCTTATCAATGCAGGATTCCATGCTGACATTCTATCACCGCCAATATTTGTAGAAGGTGTATTAATCACATATGTAATGATTAATGATGACAAACTACATATGTAATGATTAATAATGATAGTATATAAAGGTGATGTTATGGTTCAAACCCGTCAAATGAAAGATAACCAACTTTCAATTAAAGGATTTAATATGGATTTTGAAGAAATAGATTCGTATTTAAAGCAAAAAAAAGTTAATTATGATATTCTGGATAAAAAAATTAGTTTAAACTACTCCTTACTTCGAGAATGGGATTTTAAATTACTTTATTATTTCAAGCCATTTTATGCACCCCTATGTGATATGTGTTGCCTATGCACTTATGGGCGGTGTGATCTTTCAGGTAACAAAAAGGGAGCTTGTGGTATAAACCTGGAAAAACAGCAGTCCCGAATGGTATTAATGAGCAGCGGCATCGGCGCTTCTACCCATGCGGCACATGCTAGACATTTAGTGGACCACATACTGGAAAAAAACCCGGAATTAGAATTAGAATATGGTAATTCTATTGAGGTATTATCTCCAATTATTACTACATTAACTGGAATGACTCCTAAAAATGCCAGAGACCTGGATAAAGTCATGGTGTGTGTGGAAAAAGAACTAACCAATCTAATGGCAGCTACTCATACTGGCCAGGAAGGATACTACTTAGAATTTGAATCAAAAGCATTTCATGCGGGAATGATAGACACACTATCCTTGGAAGTTGCAGAATTAGCACAGATAAATCAATACGACTTAAATAAAGGCGAAGCTGACGTTCCTATGATAGAAATTGGAATGGGTGCAGTTGACCGCGAAAAACCTGTTATATTGTGTATAGGTCACAACATAGTGCCCAGTAGTGAAATTATTGACTATGCTGAAGAAATGGACTTATTGGAAGACCTGGAAATTTGCGGACTTTGTTGTAGTGCCATAGAAATGGGAAGGTACTCTTCAAAATCAAAGATCATAGGCCCTATTTCTCGTCAGCTTATGTTTATAAAATCCGGAATACCTGATGTGGTGGTTCTGGACGAACAATGTATAAGGGCGGATATTTTTGAACTCTGTGCTGAAAAAAATATACCCATTATCACTACCAGTGACAATTGTTCTTTAGGACTCCCTGATAAAACCAAAGAAACTCATTACAAAATTGTTAATGAAATACTGACTGGAAAAATACCTGGTGCTCTAATAAGGGATAGTGAAAAAGTTGGAAAGGCTGCTGTTGATTTAGTAATCAGGATCAAAGAAAAGAATGAGATTCATAGTCGATTAAAAAAGTTAAATCCTGATGAAATTGATATCTTCGAAGCTGACACTAAATGTACTACTTGCACACATTGTGATACTTCATGTCTTGAAGTTAAACGAAAAAGTTGTGACAAAAGTTTTATCTCAGAAGTTGAAAATGATATAGGTCCATATATTGATCTATGTAACTCTTGCGGACAATGCAATAGAACATGTCCAGCTATGCTGCCTATCAAAGAAGCTTTTGAAGAAGCTAAAAATGGAGACATATCTCTCATGTCTAGTTTTTATGGTAAATGTGTGGGTTGTGGTAACTGTATGGAGCAATGTGAAAAAAACATACCTCTGATTGATATTATAAGATTAGCTTCCGAGAAAAAAATTGATTCAGAAAAATTTTTGATGAGAACTGGACGGGGGCCGATTCAGGATGTTGAAATACGGAAAGTAGGAGCATCCATAGTTTTTGGTGATATACCTGGAGTTATAGCACTTGCAGGATGCTCCAACTACACTAATGGGGAAGTAGAAGTCCATAAAATAGCAGAAGAATTTTTAAAAAGAGGTTACATAGTTTTAGCGGCTGGATGTGCCGCTATGGACATTTCACTTCAAAAAGACGAAGAGGGTAAAACTTTATATGAAAAATACAGTGGAGATTTTGATAGAGGAGGACTCCTTAATTTAGGGCCTTGTGTTGCAAATGCCCATGCAATTGGTAGTGCCATAAAAATAGCCAATATTTTTGCTAATGTACCTCTGGAAAATAACTTCACTGAAATTGCTGATTACATATTGAACAGGATAGGTGTTTGTGTAATTGCATGGGGAGCTATGTCTCAAAAAGCATTTGCAATAGCCACTGGAGCCAACCGATGGGGAATCCCTGCAGTAATTGGCCCTCAAGCATCAAAATACAAGCGATTATATCTTGGAAACGACCGAGAATTAAGGGATATTAAAGACAAAAGAGACGGAACAGAAGTAATGTGTGAACCTGCCCCTGTACATCTAGCATATTCTGCTGAAAGCCTGAATGAATGCATGATAATGGCAGCGAAATTATGTATTAGGCCAAACGATAATCCTAGGGGAAGAATGATCAAATTAACCAATTATGTAGATATCTACAATAGATTCTATGGTTGCATGCCTCCAGATATAAATCAGTATGTGAGAAGTGAGAAAGAAATTCCCTATCAAAGAAAAGATGAAATTAAGGAGAAACTTTCAGAAAATAACTGGGAGCCAAGAAAAAGTCCGCATGAACCTTCAATTTTATGAGTCTGAGAATTAATTAATTAATTTCTCAAATAACCGCCTCCAAATTTAATTCTCAGGCTTCATATTTTTTTTAAAAACTTAATTAGACATATAATTTTAATTTAAACGGGTTAATTCCCACTAATCTAGGTGAAAAAAATGAATCCACGGATAATGATAAAAAATCCATTAAAATGTTACAAATGTAATTTATGCCTGGAAAAATGTAAAGAAATACATGGAATTAGTAGAATAAAAAAAATTGAGGATATACCTTCATTTTGTAAGCAATGTGATGACGCACCCTGTGAAAAAGCATGTCGGGTAAATGCCATAACATTAAAAAATAATATAGTGGTAGTTAATGATAAACTCTGTGTGGGATGTAAAATGTGTCTGGAAGTTTGTCCATATAAAGGAATATTTGTCAAGGATCTTACAGCCCATAAATGCACACTATGTCTAGATTCCAATCAAATAACACCAGCATGCATAGAGGCATGTCAGGATAGGATACTGGTGGTTAAATGTGAATGAATGATAGGTAGTCAATATGACCTATTTTAAAGGGAATAAATTAAAGAGCATTATCCAATCCATCAACAGCTTCAGGATTTGCAAGGGTACTTATATCGCCCACATCCTCTCCTTTTACTTTAGCTTTAATCACTCTACGCATAATCTTTCCAGATCTTGTTTTAGGAAGATCATCAACAAATCCAATGTAAGATGGACTGGCTATAGGTCCAATTTCGGCTCTTACATGTTCTCTTAAGGCGTGTTTAAGTTTAGGGGATGATTCATAATTTTCTTTTAAAGTTACAAATGCTGCAATTTCTTCACCTTTAAGTAAATCTGGTTTTCCAACCACTGCTGCTTCCACCACAGCATGATGACTTACTAAAGCAGATTCAACCTCAGCAGTACTTATCCTGTGTCCGGCTACATTTAATACATCATCTTCCCTTCCTTGAATCCAGAAATAACCTTCTTTATCTACACGAGCCACATCTCCGCTTAAATATTGATTAGGAAACTCGCTCCAGTAGGATTCCACATAGCGTTCTGGTTCTCCAAAAAGAGTTCTAAACATGGCAGGCCAAGGAGTTTTAATCACAAGATGCCCTCCACCTTCAGTAATAGCGTTTCCGGAATCATCCAGTATTTCTGCCTTAACAGTTGGAAACGGTTTAAGTGCAGAACCAGGTTTTAAATTAGAGATAGGTAAGGGTGTTATCATGTGCATCCCTGTTTCGGTTTGCCACCATGTGTCCATAATAGGACATTTTCTGTTTCCAATGTGTTTGTAGTACCATATCCAAGCTTCTGGATTAATGGGCTCTCCTACAGAGCCTAAAATCCTCAAAGTACTTAAATCATGTTTTTGAGGCCATTTTTCCCCATATTTCATGAACATTCGCACTGTAGTAGGGGCTGTATAAAAAACACTGACTCCATAATCTTCAACCATGTTCCATAATCTTCCAGGGTCAGGATAATCTGGAGTTCCTTCATACATTAATGATGTAGCTCCCATTATGAGCGGAGCATACACAATATAGCTGTGTCCGGTGATCCAGCCAATATCTGCTGCACACCACCATATATCTTCATCTTTAATGTCAAAAACGAGTTTAAGAGTAGTGTATGTTCCTACTGCATATCCTGCATGTGTGTGCAGAACTCCTTTTGGTTTTCCCGTGGTTCCGGATGTGTAAAGAATAAATAAAGGATCTTCTGAATCTAATTCTTCAGTAGGGCAATTAGGACTTTCTTTTTGCAGGGCATCGTCCCAATAACTGTCCCTACCCTTTTTCATATAGGCTCCGCATTCGCAGTTTTTAACTACAATTACATTTTCAATGCTTGGTATTTTATCCATTACTGTGTCTAAAGTATCTTTTAGTTTAATTACTTTTCCTCGACGGTGAAATCCATCTGCAGTTATGGCTACTTTTGCTTTAGCATCATTAGCCCTTTCCTGGAATGCTTTGGCCCAAAAACCTGAAAATACCACACTGTGCACTGCTCCTATCTTTGCACAGGCCAGCATGGCAATAGGAAGTTCCAGAATCATGGGAAGATAAATACTTACCCGATCACCCTTTTCTACACCCATATTCTTTAATGCATTGGCTAATCGATTAACTTCTCGATATAATTCAAAATAAGTTAGTTTACGGACTTCTCCTGTTTCACTTTCCCATATATAGGCAACTTTATTCTTTCTCCAGTTTTTCACATGTCTATCCAGAGCATTATGCACAATATTAAATTTTCCATCTAAAAACCATTCTGCATGGGGTGGTTTCCATTTTAAAACTTTTTTGTAGCTTTTAAACCATTCAAGTTCATTTGCAAGTTCATCCCAGAACCATTCAGGATTTGCACCTGTTTTTTGGAGTAAATCATCGTAGTTTTCTATTTTATGTTTATTCATCCATTGCATGATATTGCTTTCGTTTATAATTTCCTCTGAAGGTTTAAAAATCCGTTCTTCTTTAAGCAGAGCATCTAAATCCTTTGGCATTTTATCTCCTCAAGCTTAGAATATTTCAATATCAAATCACTGCTTACTATTATCTAATTTGAACAAAATAAATTAACTGATTTTTACAATGATTAATTAAATAAAAATAAATTGGAAAATTTTTTATTATTCATTGAATGGAATATTCAAGACTCTTATCAAAATTAAGTTTATCTATTTAACTTTCAGGGCTATTAAAATCATATCATCAAACTGAGGCTTATCTTTGCTGAAAAATAAGATTTCTTTTTTTATAGTCCCAACTAAATCTTTTGATGGTAAGTCATAATTCTCTTTAATAAACTGTTTAAGCCTTTCAATTCCAAAAAGTTCTTCTTTTTTATTTAAAGCGTTAATAATACTATCTGTATAAAGAATAAGGATATCTCCCGAGCTTAAACCTATTTCTTTTTCTTTAAATTCTATATTTATTATTTTACCTAAATTGAAATCCTCATCTACAAGTTCTATAATATCTCCAGTATCCTTTTTGAAAACTAAAGGAGAATCATGTCCAGCATTAATATAGCTAAGAGTTTTATTTTTCAAGTCTAATACGGTATAAAATAAGGATAAATCAATTCCAGAGTCTGCTTCGACCATTACCAGCTTATTTAAGTACTCCATTACTTCAGAAGCTTGATGAGTTTCCCTGGCTTTTGTTTGAACTATTGTTTTGGATAGGGCCATTAAAAGAGCTGCTGGAACACCTTTTTCAGAAACATTTGCAATGGCAATGCCTATTTTGTTATCTGTAAGTGGAATAAAATCGTAAAACTCTCCTCCCACCTCTTTTGCAGGAATATTAAGTGCAGCAATGTCAAAATCATTTAACAAGGGGATTGCATCTGGCAAAAAAGTCTCCTGAATTTTTTGTGCAACTTTTAACTCATTCTTTTTCCTTTCAAGCTCGTCAAAATACATATCTCTTTCTTTTGTAGTTTTCTTCTCTTTTAAAAGATTTGATATAATATATGAGAAAACGAGGATACCCAGAGCATTTGCAAGAATCATAGGAATACTAAGTTCTTCAACTATTGCAAGCGCTTGTGAATAGGGTTTTACAATAAGAAGTGCTAATAACATATGGAATGCTTCCATTAAAACGGCAAATACTACAGCGCCAAAAATTCCAATGAATTTACGTCCATTTGCTAAAAATACGAGTCCTGCAAATAATCCTGCAAGAATTGTAGCAATTGAACATGCTAATGTGGTTGGACCTTCTAAAAAGAAATATCTGAAAAGTCCACCAATAAGTCCGGCTCCTAATCCTATTATGGGTCCACCAACTAAACCTGCAATCATAGGGCCGAGATCCCTGACATTTGCAATGGCACCAAAGACATCTACTCCAGAAAAGGATCCAAAAATGGAAATTACTCCAAAGATTAATATGATAATGGCCTGATTTTTAAGAGTAAATTTTCCGTCAAGTATTTCCTGAAAATATTTAATACGTGAAACAATATAAGCGATTACAATAATTACACATGTTTTTTCTATAAGTACCAGTAAAGAATGTAATGTAAGGGGTAATGATTCTTCTCCTCCCTCTAAAATAAGCAATACGCTTATACTTCCTATTACTGCAATTAATGCATGAAGGTTTAATATCTTATGCTCTTCATTAACTCTTAAATAATTCTTTATTTTCGAAAAAGCAGATTCTATTCGTTTTTTCTGTAATTCTGTCAAATTTAACACCTGATATAATAAGAAAATCAGTTTCTTAAAAAATTTTAGTGAAGTAAGCTTGTAAATTTATTTTATTATATTCATTTAGTTTATTCTTTATTGATTATTCATTTTAAAAACTATTTGGAAAAGTCTATATATTATTTGATTTACGATTTTAATAACTTTGAAAATTAAATGATCTTTCTTCTGCTATGAATAATTAATATAAAATAATGAAAAATAGAATTTATTAATCATTGAATTAATTTTTTTTACCATTTATGTTATGTAAATAGGAATAGATCAAAAAAAATGAGCAAATTGCATTAATATAATAAATCTGCAAGAATTTGTTGAAATAGATTAACTTTAATAAAATTAAAGATCATAAACCTATCAATGAATCCATCAGACCATAAAATAAGATGTGCAGATGCGTTGATTAAAATTTTAGAATCTGATAATGTAAAGTTTATTTTTGGACATCCTGGAGAGCAGATTTTACCATTTTACGATGCATTAAGAAAATCTGACATTGAACACGTCTTAATGCGCCATGAACAGGGTGCAGTGCATGCTGCAGATGGATATGCAAGAGCATCTGGTTATTTTGGTGTTTGTGTTGCAACAGCAGGTCCCGGAGCGTTAAATTTAACTATGGGTGTTGCTACAGCGTTTAAAGACTCAATACCTATGATTGTAATTACTGGGGATGTGCCAAGGGATCTTAAAGGTCAAAACACGTTCCAGGATATAAATATTGTTGATGTTTTCAAGCCAATCACCTTAGAATCATTTAATATTAAAGATCCAGAAGATGGCGTAGTAAAATTAAAAATGGCAATTAATTCATTTAAAAATGGGAAAACTGGACCTATTCATTTAAATTTTCCTAAAGATGTTTTAAATGAAAACATACGTGAGGATGTAATGGATCATGAAGTTGAAAATTCAACTCATGTCTCATTAAATGGGACTGATGATGCAATTAAATTAATAGAAATGTCAAAGAGGCCACTTATTCTTGCCGGAACTGGAGTTATATGGGCACATGCTGTGGAGGAACTTAGAGATTTTATTCTAAAATATAAAATTCCAGTTACAACAACCTACTCTGCAAGGGGCGTTTTACCAGAAAACAACCCTCTTTGTCTGGGAATGATTGGATTGAGAGGTACAACAGCAGCAAATTATGCTGGAGGAAGTTGTGACCTTATAATTGCTATTGGATGCAGATTCTCAGAAAGAACTAAAATAGGGATTGGAAAAACTAAAATAATCCATATTAACCCTGATGGTGAAGTTTTAGATGGTGATATTAAAATTCAAGGTGATGCAGGCCAATTTTTAGATAAAATAAGTAATATAAATATTAAAAACACCAGAGAATGGCTTAAAGAACTTGAAAACCATAAAAGAACATTTGATGTTAAAACAGATTATCATGATGTTCCAATTAAACCTCAAAGAGCTATAAAAGAAATATTAGATGCTTCAGATGAATCTATAACAATTAGTGATGCTGGAACGCATACAACATGGGTTACACTACTTAAACAAGCTCTTCAACCTTCAGAATTGATTTTTTCTGGAGGATTTGGACCAATGGGCTACGGGCTTCCAGCAGCAATAGGTGCAAAACTTGCAAAACCACAAAAAAAAGTGGTTTTAATAGTTGGCGACGGCGGATTCCAAATGACAATGGAGGAACTTGCAGTAATCGCCCAGAATAAGCTTCCCATATTAATTTGTATCATAAATAACTGCTGTCTTGGAATTATAAAGCAGTGGCAGAATATGCATTACAGCAAACAGTATGAAGTTGAACTTGAAAATCCGGATTTTATTGAAATTGCAAAGGCCTACAGAATTAGAGCAGAGAGAATAGAATCTCCAGAAGAAATATTTAAATCAGTTAAAAATGCTTTAGAATTGGATGAACCTTATTTAATTGATATGATGGTGGATAAAGAAGAAGGGATAATTTTACCTAAAATAATCTCATAACAAATGTTATTTAAGGTTACAGTATGAATATGTAAACAATAGTAAGGTGAACACATGAAGGTTTTATTAATAAATCCTCCAGATACTGCATCTAAATATAAATTCATAGGCCTTGTAGCTCCGCCATTAGGTATATCCTACATAGCGGCGGTTCTTGAAGAAAATGGAATTGATGTAAGGATAATAGACGGTTCTGCCCTTGAAATGACGTGGAAAGAACTGGAAAAAGATATTCAAAAATATTCACCGGATATAATAGCCGTAACTGCATTAACGCCCACAATTATTCAAGCCCTTAAAACTGCAAGAATTGCTAAAAGTGTCTGTCCTGATGCGTATATAGTTTTAGGGGGTTATCACCCGACTTTTACACATAACGAACTTTTAAAGAATGAATTTATAGACATTATAGTTTGTGGTGAAGGCGAATACACCATGCTGGAGCTTGCAGAGGCTATAGAAAATGGTGGGGATTTAAGGGAAGTTAAAGGAATCGCCACCAGAGAATTTAGGACACCTCCAAGGCCAATAATAAAAGATTTAGATGAACTACCATTTCCTGCAAGACATCTTTTACCTATGGACAAATATAAAATTCTTAATATTAAATTACCAACAGGAACATTAATATCAGGCAGAGGATGCCCGCATCACTGCTCATTTTGTTCTTCATCAGCCATGCACGGTCATAAATTAAGGTCACGTTCATCAAAAAACGTAGTTGATGAAATGGAACATTTAATTGATGTTCATAATTCAAAAATGATTGCATTTATGGATGATACATTCACCATGAACAGGAAGAAGGTTGAAGAAGTTTGCAATGACATTAAAGAAAGAGACCTCGATGTATATTGGGGCTGCACTGCCCGTGTTGATACATTATCAACGAAAATTTTAGAGCAAATGAGGGATGCAGGATGTATCACTCTCTTTTTAGGTGTTGAATCGGGAGATCAACAGAATCTGGATAATCTAAATAAAAATGTTACTATTGATAGGATAAAAACAACATTTGAACTTACAAAGAAGCTTGGAGTAAGAACAATCGCATCAGCAGTGCTGGGAATGCCTGGAGACACCCGTCAAAGCATTGAAAAGACAATAAATTTTGTAAAAACCCTTAATCCGTCATATGCAATATTTTCACTGGCAACACCCTATCCTGGAACTGATTTTTATATGAATGCATCTAAACAGAATTTAATTAGAGTGGACGACTGGTCAAAATACACATTACTAACTCCAGTATTAGAAACAGTTGACTGCTCTTTAGATGAGCTTAAAGAATTGCAGAGAAAAGCTTTCAGAAATTTTTACTTGCGACCGGATTATATAATACGTCAAGCATGGACTGATGGATTTATAATTATAAAAACAGTTGCTGCCATAATTAGGGACGTAGGAAGGTAAGAAATAGTTTTTTAAACTCTAAATAAGTTTTTTTATGTAATTTTAAAATTCCAAAAAATTCAATTATTTTTTTTATTCAAAAATTAAAAATAAAAAAAAGAATTAGAAGTGATCAGAAGCAATATAAGTTCCTGCTGCTGCTGCAACTCCTTTTCCTAATTCGATATTAAATCCAAGGCCTTTTAAGGTCATTTCAAGTGCAGACATTGTTGTTATAATATCTTTGTAGGTAATATTGCCCATATGTCCTATTCTGAAAACATTGCCTTTAAGATGGTCTTGACCACCAGCAAGCACAATTCCATATTTATCTCGCATGGTACCCCGCATATCTTTGTCAGATACACCTTCAGGCATTTTAACGGCGGTTACTGTTGCAGATGAAACATCTTCTTGTGCAAACAGTTCAAGACCAATAGCTTTTACACCATTTCTTGTGGCTTCTGCAGCTAATTTATGTCTTTCTATCCTGCTTTCAAGACCTTCTTCCATAATCATGCTTAATGCTTCGCGCATAGCATACATTAATGAAACAGATGGTGTGTAGGGTGTTTCAGCGGGTTTATTATTTCCATATTTTTTATATTTTCTTATATCAAGATAGTATGAGTTTGAATCAACTTTATCAATCACATTCCATGCATCATCACTTACTGTGATTGCAGCCATTCCTGGTGGTGCTGCAAGACATTTTTGTGAACCGGTCACGCAAATATCAATATTATAATCGTCTACAGCAACATCATCTCCTCCAAGGGATGAAACTGTGTCTACAACGTATAATGCATCGTAATTTTTAAGGATGTTTCCAACTTCTTCTATGGGGTTTGTAACTCCAGTTGAAGTTTCGTTATGGACTATGGTCACAGCTTTAATGTCTTTGTTGTCATCTAAGATGTTTTCAATATCTTTAGGGTTTACTGCGGTTCCCCATTCTACTTTAAGTTCTAATGGAGATCCTCCAGTTGCACGAGCTATTTGCAGGAATCTTTCACCGAATTTTCCCCCAACAACGTTTAAGATTTTGTCTCCTTTGTTTAGAATGTTTCCAACAGCTGCTTCCATTGCGGCTGTTCCAGAACCGGTTATTGTATATGCTGGATTTTCTGTTTGAAATATTTCTGCCATCATTTCGTTGGTTTCAACGAGAATTTCAGCAAATTCTGCACTTCTATGGTTCATTATAGCATCTGACATGGCTTTTAATACCCGTGGGGCTACTTTAGTAGGTCCAGGTATCATTAACAAGGTTTCCTCCATTTATAATCCTCCAAAATTCCTCAAAAAATCCTTGATTTTTTGGGACGCAAAACTTTAGTTTTGCAAGTTTCAATTTTGGGGTTTAGAAAACTTTTGGTTTTCTTCAACCTCCAAAAAATTTTAATTTTTTGTGGTCACAAATTCTATGAATTTGATAACCTCCAATAAATATTAATTAACTTAAACAACTTTATTTATGTTGATTTAATATATTTACTTTATATGGATTTGGATATATGGTTTTCATGGTATAAAAGAATATTAGATGAATTTGGGTTTTCTAAAGATGACGATGAAAAATCTGCAGAAATACTAAATAATCTATTAAAATAGCAAAAAGGCTTAAATCATCACCAAATAAAGATAAAAAGCAAAGTAATAGTATTTGGTGCAGGGCCGTCTCTTAAACGAAATATTCATGAATTAAAAACAGAAAATTTAGATGATTTCACATTAATATCTGCAGATGGAGCTACAACAGCACTTGTAGAAGAAAATATAATTCCAAATATCATTGTTACAGATTTAGATGGTAAAATGGAGGATATAATTAAATCTAACAAGGATGGGGCTATTTTAGCAGTCCATGCTCATGGTAACAACATGGATAAAGTTAAGGAGTATGTTCCAAAATTGCATGATGTAATGGGAACCACCCAAAGCATTACTTTAGAAAATGTTTATAATTTCGGTGGTTTTACTGATGGGGACCGCTGTATATTTTTAGCCATTGAACTTGGGGCAAAATTAATAGTTTTAGCGGGAATGGACTTTGGTGATACTGTTACTAAGTATTCAAGGCCAGATTTAAAAAATCATGAAGATAAAGCCGATGAAATAAAGCGTGGAAAGCTTAAATATGCAAAAAAACTCACTGAATGGGCAGCAGAAAATGAAAATGTGGAAATTTTAAATTTATCTGGTGGAGAACACCTTAAAAATGTGAAAAATATTAATATAATTGAATTTAAGAATTATTAATGTAGATACTAACTTAATCAGTAAAAAATACGATTATTAAGGTTATAGGGATTTGAATGCAGGTTGCAGAATCAGTTTTATATTTTGTACTGGCAGGACTATGTGAAATCGGCGGCGGATACATGGTATGGCTCTGGCTGCGTGAAGGAGCAAGTATATGGTTGGGAGTATTTGGAGCAATAATATTAGTTCTCTACGGAATTATTCCCACATTACAGCCCGCTAATTTTGGACGAGTTTATGCTGCATACGGCGGAGTTTTCATTGTTATGGCTATAATATGGGGTTGGCAGGTTGATAAAATAACTCCTGACCGTTTTGACATTATCGGCGGTTTAATTGCTTTAATCGGCGTTTCTGTGATAATGTACTGGCCAAGAAGTTAAATTATCCATTTTTAATTTATTTTATAATTCATTACATGCATCCTGTGGGCATACGTGAACGTTTGCACTTTTTATTATGTTCACATTGTTTATTATGGAGTTTTCAACCATATGGGCCAGTTTATGGGCTTCTTTTAATGTTAAATTGTTGTTAGCTTCAACATACAATTCAGTTGAAGCATAAGATCCAATATAGTTTACTTTTAAGCTGTGAACTCCATATATTCCACTTATAGATAATGCAGCAGATTTTATATCATTTAATATGTCTTTTGATGGGATTTTCCCAAGTAAATTACCAATATTTTCACGTGCAATATGAAAAGCGGTCTTTAAAACCAGTATACTTATAAATAGGGCTATAATTGGATCTAAAATAGGAAATCCCAGTTGTGCACCAACAACTCCAATGAATATGGCTGCACAGGAGTATATATCTACTTTCTGGTGGTGTGCATCTGCAATTAAAGCGGGACTATCTATTTTTTTCCCTGCTTTCATGATATAAGTGGTCATTGCAAAATTAATCCCAATACCTGCTAATGCCATCAGTGCTGCAATTGGTTCTGGAGCATGCAATGTGCTGCCTATGGTCAATTTGATGTAAACTTCAGAAAGTATTTCATAAGCCACTATCAAAAGGAAAACAACGATTATTAAACCAGCTATTGGTTCGGCTCTACCGTACCCATAGGGATGATCTTCTGTACTCGGTTTCATTCCAAGTTTAAAACCTATAAACGCTATTATTGATGTTAAAATGTCTGATAAGGTATGTGCAGCTTCTGCAATAAGTGCAGTACTTCCTGATAACATTCCCACGATAAAATTAAATGTGGTAAGTAATATGTTTCCGAATATTCCAACGTAAGCCGCTTTTTTGCCTATCTGTTCCCTTTGTAATTTAGTTTTCATGTTCAAATCTCCAACTTCTTCTATGTATGAACACATATTCATATGAACATATATAAACCTTTGCTCAAGAAATGTTGAATACAATTACAGTAAAATTTATAATTAATCAAATGAACAAATATTCACATGAAAGAAGATGCATGCGACATTGAAGAACCTGATGAAGAAACAGTAAATGAAATTAAATCCAAAATGCTTGAAGAGGGCACCATTTTAAAGATAACAGATGGCTTTAAAACCATAAGTGACCCTACAAGGCTAAAAATACTTTATGCATTATCCCTAAAAGATTTATGTGTCTGTGACTTAGCTTCATTACTGGGCATGAGCCAATCTGCCATATCTCATCAACTTAGAGTGTTAAGGGATAAGAATATGGTTAGCTTTAAAAAAGAAGGTAAAATGGCACGTTATTACATTGCAGATGACCATGTAATGAACTTCATTAAAATGGGAGTAGAACACGCTCAAGAGTAATTAATCATTGAAACAATAAAATGAAACTAAATCAAAAGAAAGATTATAATCTTATAACATAGAGTGATATAATGAGAGTTGGACTTGTAGTATTAGTGGTACTAATTTTAAGCATTGTAATGGTATCGGGGTGTACTAGTAGTGAGAAGGTTTAGAAAGTGAAGTGTACTTCTTGTGGAAGTAATAATACATACTTACTGGAGTTAGTGGCTTTAAAACAGCAGAACCCATAAGTGGAGAAAACGTCTTTATCAGTGTGCTGATTGCAATACTACATTACAGGCTACCGTGCCATGATATACGTCAGGGGCATGACAACCCAGTCTATTCTCAAGTTTTTATAATTTTATGGACCTTCTTCATTTCCCATGTGAACCCGACTATTTATACCCATATTTTGATGAAGCCATGTTGAAAGAGTTACTGTGTTATGTTTAGTTGTGGAGTACTGTGTTTCAGTATAAGTCATTTCTTGTCGGTCAGGTTCAGAAGCTCTGAACCATCCGATTATCTTATTTTCAGGCCAGTAAACCACAACATAATCAAGGACTTGTTGATAAACATCATATGTTCTGGTCTTAATATTACCATTAGTATCATAACCATAACCTGAGTATGTTTTTTTCCCTAAATGATTTTCATACTGATTAACTCGAATTATTAAAGTTAATTGTTTAGAACGATCATTGGTAATATTAAGGTCACGACCATTAGGAGTAGAATTAGTTTTACCCAATTCTCCCATACCGAGTTCAATAACAGTACCTTGTGGTGTAAAATTTCTTAATTGTTCACCTTTTGTTTTGTTATATTCTATAACATTGGGTAAAATTAGTGTATTGTAGTCTTGAGTTGTAAGAGCTTTAGAATTAACCGATGAGCTATTACCAGAATCACCGCATCCTGATATACTAATAACTCCCAAAACTAAAAGTAAAATTAATATTAGAGCTATTTTTGTCAATTTTCTTTCTCCCCCTTCACGCCCTTGCTAATTGATTTTTATATATGTATTATTATATTTTACTATTACTTTTATCCTTAAGAATCTTGTTTCATGGAGCTCCAGAAAACTAAAATAAATTCAAATGATTTCATATTTTTTGATTTTAAATTGCAGATAATCATTAATTATTAAAAAAAAAGCTTATTTAAATAATTGTATTAAATTAAAAGATATATTTATAATTTAATAGGCTAAAATCATTAACTATGGACATTGATGACATTCTGCTTTATGATGAAACTCTGTTTAAAAATATTGAGGCATTTAATCCAGATTATATTCCAGAAAATTTCATGCACCGAAAATCCCAGATGGAAGCCCTGGCAATTTGCATGCGCCCTGCCCTGCGGAAGGGAAGACCAGTAAATTCATTGGTACTCGGTTCTTGTGCCACTGGAAAAACCACAGCAATCAAAAAAATCTTTGAAATGGTTGAAAAATCATCAGATAAAGTTGTTTGTGTTTATATTAACTGCCAGATACACACAACTCGGTTTGGAATATTTTCACAGATTTATCAAAAGATATTTGGACACACACCACCAGAAACAGGAGTTCCCTTCTCAAGAATATACCAAAAAATAATGCAGCATCTTTCAAGCGAAGATAAAGCCCTTGTTGTTGCATTAGATGATATAAATTACTTATTTTACAGTAAAAATGCAAATAAAATATTTTACGATATTTTACGTGCTCATGAAGCATTTGAAGGTATTAAAACAGGTGTATTTGCTATTTTATCAGATATCGAATTCAGGTTTATGCTTGATAAAAACGTTAATTCCATATTCATTCCTCAAGAGATAATATTTAATCCTTATTCTCCAGATGAAATGAACACTATTTTAAAGGAAAGAGCAAAAATTGGTTTTTATCCTGATGTTATATCTGATGAGTTAATTATGGAAATAGCAGAATATGCAGCTTCAAGTGGAGATTTAAGAGTTGGAATTGATCTTTTAAGGATAAGTGGGAATCTTGCAGAATCTGATGCATCTAAAACCATAGAAAAAAAGCATATAGAAGAATCTCTTAAGAATACTGGCTCTATAAATCTTACATATATATTAAAATCATTGTCTGAAGATGAAAAAATGCTGTTAAATCTTATAAGAGGATATGATGGGGATTTAACTGCCGGAAACTTATACGACACATTTAATAAAATGGATAATGTTAGTTATGCGTCTTTTAACCGTATTTTAAATAAGCTTGAATTTTTAAGACTTATTGACACTAAATTTACAGGAAAGGGTGTTAAAGGTAATTCAAGAGTTATAATACTTAGATTCGAGCCAGAAGAAATCAAAAAATGCATGAATCCTATTTAAATATTCATAGGCACGTTGGAATTAGGATAAGCTGCCACGCAAAGCACGCTTATAATTAAAACCATTATGACAAGTCCTACAATAATAAATGGCTGCAAATTAATCTGTTCTAAGTTTATAATATGGGTTCTTTGTTTAAGGCTAATTGGAACATTTTTACGAGTTTTTATCATTTAAATCACTTCCTTATATAGATTCTACTTCCTAAAGCTATTTAAAGAAAGAGATAGAGAGCATGTGAAAAGTAATCAAAAAAGTGATTAAATCTAAATTACATAAATTAAAAATAAGAGATTTTAGAAATTAAAAAAGATGATAGTAAAAAGGTTATATTGACATTTAAAATAAAATTTTGTTATTTATAAAATTTTAGGTGAGGTTATGCTGTGGAAAACAATGATCTAAGCAAAAAATTCGAATTTTTTGATGTAACGGCTGATGTTGGATATAATGCTTATGGCAACAATTTAGAGAAAGCATTTGAAAATGCAGCCCTTGCAATGTTTGAAGTTATTACAGATACGTCCAAAGTAAAACCAAAAATAAAAAAAGAAATAAAAATCGAATCAGAAGACGAATATGCACTTTTATACGATTGGCTTTCAGAATTTCTGGTTATATTGGATTCTGAATTTCTTGTATTTTCAAAATTCAATGTAAAAATAGAATCAAAAGGTAATGGATATTTATTAGAAGGAACAGCATGGGGAAAAGAATTTGATACATCTATACATGAAATTAGGGCCGAAGTTAAAGCTGTTACCTATCATTTGATGGATATTAAAAAAGAAGACGGCGTTAAGGTCCGCGTTATACTGGACATATAACTAATAAATCTGGGAAATGAAGTCTATGTAAATCTATTTTAAAAAGTTTGATCAAATAGAAATATGATAACTAATTAACAGTTTAAATTATTTATTGATTCTTATTCTGTTTTTGGAGAAATGACTTATGGAAGTTGAAGGAAACTTAAAAAAAGTAAGATATTGCGTTTGGGAAATCCCCTCTAGCTATAAAAAAGAGATGAGGGTCCCTGGAAGAGTATATTTAAATGATGAAGCTATTAAAAGTGTAGAGAAAGGAGCAATTGATCAAGTCGCTAATGTAGCATGTTTACCGGGAATTCAGAAATTTTCAATAGGACTTCCTGATATCCATTTTGGATATGGATTTAGTATAGGTGGGGTGGCAGCGTTTAGCGCCCGTAATGGAGTAATAAGTCCTGGAGGAGTTGGATTTGATATTAATTGTGGGGTTCGTCTTTTAAAAACAAATTTAACTGAAGAAGACATAAAACCAAAACTTAATCAGTTAATGGACATGCTCTTTAAGAATATACCTTCTGGACTTGGAAGTAAAGGGAAAATAAGGCTTCAAGAAGGACAGATTAATGAAGTGCTTGATCAGGGAGCTGAATGGGCAATTGAAAACGGATATGGATGGAAAAAAGACCTGGAGTTTCTGGAAGAAAATGGAAAAATGGAAACTGCAGATTCAAGTAAAGTAAGCGATAAAGCAAAAAAAAGAGGTATTCCCCAATTAGGGTCTCTTGGATCGGGAAATCACTTTCTTGAAGTTCAAAAAATGGATAAAATCTTTGATGAAAAAACAGCAAAAGTATTTGGAATAGAAGAAGGTCAAATCGTGGTTCTTATCCATACAGGCTCCAGGGGCTGCGGACACCAGATCTGTTCAGATTATCTTAGAACCATGCTTAAAGCTACAAAAAGATACAACATTGATGTTCCAGATAAGCAATTAGCATGTGCCCCTGTAGATTCCAATGAAGCACAGGATTATTTTAAGGCAATGTCAGCTGCAGCAAACTATGCATGGGCTAATAGACAAATGATTGTGCATTGGGTTAGAGAATCATTTGAAAATGTTTATAATCAAGATGCTGAAGAAATGGGTTTGGATATAGTTTATGATATTGCCCATAATATTGCAAAGAAAGAGGTTCATAATATAAAAGGACGAGATATGGAAGTTTACGTTCATAGGAAAGGAGCAACACGTGCATTTGGTCCTGGAAGAGAAGAAATACCTAAAGTTTATAGGGATGTTGGACAGCCGGTTTTCATTCCTGGAACAATGGGTACATCATCATATGTCCTTGTAGGAACAGATACAGCAATGGAAGAAACATTTGGTTCTTCAGCACATGGTGCAGGACGTAAAATGAGTAGAGCTGGAGCTAAAAGAGAATATAAAGGTGAAGAAGTTAAAAAATACTTAGAAAGCAAAGGAATCGTTATCAGAGCTACTTCCATGCCTGTTGTAGCAGAAGAAGCTCCTGGAGCATATAAAGACGTAGATGACGTTGTAATGACTTCTCATAAAGCAGGAATATCTAAAATGGTTGGAAAAATGATACCTCTTGGAGTTTCCAAGGGATAATCATTTAAATTCCTTAAATTTTATAAATAAAAAGAGAGAACGTTGAAAACATGATAGGAATAATTGGCGGCACTGGAATATATGAAATTGTTGAAATGGGTGAAGAAGTTGAAACAAAAGCCATAGAAACACCCTATGGTAAATCTCCCGAAATCAATGTGTTCAAATTGCATGATAAAGATGTTGTATTTATGCCCAGACATGCAAAAGGACATGCAAATCCTCCCCATATGATTAATTACAGAGCAAATATTTATGCAATGAAAGAAATGGGTGTTGAAAGGATAATTGCCACTAATGCTGTTGGATCTCTGGAATTATCAATTAAACCTGGAGATTTCATGATTCCTCATGATTTCCTTGATTTTACAAAGCTAAGGCAAAGTACATTCTATGATACTAAAACAGTACATATTGACATTACAAAGCCTTATTGCGATAATTTAAGGGATATTTTAATATCTTCAGGTGAATCAGTAGATAATGGTGTTTATATTTGTACTGAAGGTCCAAGATTTGAAACAGCCGCAGAAATTGCCATGTTTAAACAATTAGGCGGTTCTGTTGTAGGAATGACAGGAATACCTGAAGTTATACTTGCAAGAGAGCTTGAAATTTGCTACGCAAGTGTTTGTATGGTATCAAATTATGCGGCATCAATATCACCCACTAAACTGACAATAGAAGAAGTATTTGATGTTGTAAATGAACAAAAGGATAATTTGATTAAATTAATATCAGACTCAATAGCAAAACTACCTGAAAAAAGAGAATGTCCATGTAAATATGCATTATCAGGTGCAGAAATAGATGAAGTATAATTAAAACTTTATTTAAGCTTTATTAAATAATTAAACTCAATAAATAACTATTTTAACTTTATTGGAAGATTAAATAGTTATTTGAAGCAAAATATAATATAATAAATTTATAATATTTAAAACACATAATGCGTGTAATAGATTATTATTAAATTATTTTGAAGGCGATTATCATGTTAAATGATCTGCAAAAAGAAATTTTACAACTTAAAGAAGAAAAAAATGCAATAATATTGGCTCATAATTATCAAACTGGCGATATACAGGAAATTGCAGATTACATGGGAGATTCTCTTGAATTATGCATAAAAGCATCTGAAATTGAAGAATCAGACATTGTAGTTTTCTGTGGTGTTGATTTCATGGCAGAAACAGCTGCAATATTAAATCCTGATAAAAAGATTTTAATTCCAGACACTAAAGCAGAATGTCCTATGGCAGCTATGCTCCCTGCAGATGAGGTAAAAAAAGCTAAGATGAGACATCCTGGCGCGGCAGTGGTTTTATATGTAAATACGCTTGCAGAGGCAAAAGCAGAAGCAGATATATTATGCACATCATCAAACGCTGTAAAAATAGTTGAAAGCCTTAAAGAAGATACAATCCTTTTTGGACCGGATATGAACCTTGCAGCATATGTTTCAGGATTTACAGACAAAGAAATAATACATATACCTGAAGGTGGGCACTGTTACGTGCATAAAATGTTTACAGGGGAAATATTCTTTTTAAGGGAAAAATATCCTGATGCAGAGATACTTGTACATCCAGAATGCAACCCGGAAATCCAGGAAATGGCAGATTACGTTTTAAGCACTGGAGGTATGGTTAGTCATGTTAAGGAGTCACCTAAAGATACATTTATAATTGGAACTGAAGTTGATATGGTAACTCGTCTTCGACGGGAAAATCCAGATAAAACAATTATTCCAGCATTATCTGAAGCTATATGTGAAACAATGAAGCTCAATACACTTGAAAAAATAAAAAATTCTCTAATTAACGAAGAATTTATAGTAAAAGTAGATGAGGAAATTGCAGATAAAGCAAGAAGTGCTGTAGAGCGGATGATTGAAGTTTCCAAGAGGTAAACTCCTTAAATTTTATCAATTAACTCAAGAAAATCTTCCTAAATTTTTCTTTCTTGTATTGGGAACAATTGATGCATTAATATTTTCAATGACACTTATTTTATTGGAATTTTAAGTGCGGAGTTTTTTTTTGAACATATTGTGTGATTTATTTAATTATTGGATTTAATCCATTTATTAGCGGCATCTGCAGCTTCACGGACGGATTCATTAACTATAGAACTAGCCATGAAAATGTTTTCGGGTCTGATTTCTTCTAATACGCCTGTTCTATCAAGTTGTTTTTTAATAGATTCTTCTACCTCTGCCAACATTAATAAATTACCAGAGTCTCGTAATTTTTGGGCGAATTCATTCATCCAGACCACAACATTTGTCCCAAGATAACCCCGGTCATGTAAATTAAGAATAATCACGGCTCCTGAGGTATTATTTGTAGAAGGCATTTGTTCCTCTAATAAGTATGCAACCGCAAAGTAATCCAATCCCTTGACTTCTATGACTGTGCATTTATTGCAAGGAAACTCTGCAGGGAGTGGACGTTCCTGATAACGCCCATCATCTAGTAAAACCAGCTCTTCCAGCATTATGTCCTTATGGGCTGTGAAAACATAGATTAGTAAAGAGAGAATTACTCCGGCAAAAACTGCATATTCAATACTGAACCCCACACCTGCAATAAATGTTAAAATCATGGCATAACGGTAAACATTGGAACTTTTCCAGACTAAAACGATGTTAGACCATTCATTAATAATGATTGCTGCCCCTAATACTATTAGAATTGCGGCTAAGCCAGACATGGGCACTTTTTCAAACATTTGAGGTATGAGGAGGAATATTACAATCACAAAAAATCCAGAGAATACACCTGACCACCGTGTTTTACCTCCGCTTTCAATATTCACTCCTGTACGGGTAAAAGAACCTCCTGCAGGTAAAGCGGTGAATATTGAACCTCCTAGATTGGCCAAACCCTGGGCAGAAAAATTTCTTGATCTGTCAGTTCGTTTTCCATTTGGATTGGGATAGGCTGATCCCACGCCAACTGTTTGGATAGATGTTAAGATCAGTATGGCCAGGGCGGGTAAAATCAAATCGGGGATAAGCATGGGATTGGGTAAAACAGGTTTTGGTAAACCCCCTGAGATGGGAGCAATACTACCTGTGAGCTTCACAGTTGTTAACCCTAATATGGCCACCATAACAGAAATGATGGCTATGGCCAAGAGATTTCCATAACGTTTCAGCCGTGACCACTTGAATAAGATTAGAACTGCAATTGTTCCTATTCCAACCAAAAAGGTGGGGATATCCCATAACCATGGGTGGATGAGTATGTCTATTCCCTGTATTACAGAATCTGAGATATATGGCAGTATAATGGTGCTTTTATAACCTGTAAATTTAGTAAGCTGACTGATAACCAGAGAAAGACCCACTGCAGCAATAAAACCGGACATGACTTCTGCAGATATGAATCGAACCAGACTACCCATTTTTAGTTGCCCTGTGGCAAGTTGTAATAATCCTACCATCAAGGTTAAAGTAACCAGTCCCTGGGTTACATCACCTCCCAAGGCACCTACTGAACTTGCCACTACCAGGGCAACTTCGTCGCTGATGGTGACAATCATTAAACTGGAAGAAGCAGCTAATGAGCCAATAATAACAGTCAGCATCGCAGTATAAATACCATAAATAGGATCAACACCAGCCAGGAGTGCATAGGCCATGCGTAAATAATTTTTATAGTCCATTAATATTTTTTTAATAGTTCTAATATAAATTTTTGATGAAATTATAACATCATTTATACTATGGTAATTTTTAAATTGCTACAAAATGTTGAAAGTAAAATAGTATCATATACATACTAATGCATGTAATCTTAATGAGAATAATTACTTAAAATCGTGTTAAACAAATTATAGGCACGTTAAAATTTACATCATTAATAAATATTTACTAAAAGCTGATTTAAAATTAAAATATCCATAATTAGTAATTAAGATATATAATAATTGTGTAAAAAAAGGAAATACAATTTATGGACGACTTTGATACCACAGCTATTTTTTATTACTTTTCAAATGCTCTTAGGTTAATTCTTTATTTTAAAAATTAAATATAATAATTTGAAAAAGCGAGGAAAATGAAAATGCATACAAAAAGAGGAGTTGCAAATCTCCCATTACACGGAGGGCACGCGCCAAGGTGGCTGTTTAACAGAATGGTTAAATTAGCTGGAGGCATACTGGATGTTATTTTGTATGAATATGATTCTGATGAATTTTTAAGACGAATTTCAGATCCACACTGGTTTCAGGCTCTTTCATGCGTAATTGGATTTGATTGGCATTCATCAGGAACCACAACCACAACTTGCGGCGCATTAAAGACTGTAATCAACCCGGAAGAACATGGAATCATGATGGCAGGAGGTAAAGGTAAAAATTCAAGAAAAACACCCTTTGAAATTGATGAAATTTCAGATTTATTCTCATTACCATCAAAAAAGGTTAATGAACTTAAATATTCAAGCAGGATTTCAGCAAAAATAGATAATTCATGTATACAGGACGGATATGACTTATATCATCATTCATTTATTTTCACTGAAGGTGGGAACTGGGCTGTTGTTCAGCAGGGATTAAACAGCAAAAATAAGTATGCTCGACGTTATCACTGGCTTTCTGAATCCATTGATCAGGTGATTGAAGAACCGCACAATGCAATCTGTTGTGATGAATCAAAAGAAAGCACATTGAACATGACAGCTTCCAAAAGCGATGAGGCGAGAAAATCAAGTGTGGATTTGATATGTGATAACCCTGAACATTTAAAACCATACTTTAGAAGGAAATCTCAATCATTACTTACAGATTTTTTTGATATTGGGGCTAATTCTCACGTATCACAGAATTTTAAGGAAATTAAGATGCCCAGCCATCATCCAGTATTGGATATAGACATGAGCAAACATGAATTTAAAGTTTTAAAGAATGCATATGAATTACAGCCTGAAAGCTATGAAGAATTAATTTCTCTTGAGGGAATGGGGCCTAAAAAAATCAGGGCACTTGCATTAATCTCTGATTTGGTATATGGGGCTGAATCAAGCTGGAGTGACCCTGTAAAATATAGTTTTACCCATGGTGGAAAAGATGGCTTTCCATATCCTGTAGATAGGGAAGTTTATGATCATTCAATTTACACATTAAAAGAAGCTTTAGATGAAGCTAAAATAGATAAAAAAGATAAATATAATGCAATTAAAAGATTAGAATCCTTTGTTAATTTAGAAAAATGTTAGGATTAATTTTTTAGGTTTAAATTAGTTTTTTTGTCCTCTCCTACCATACATAACTATTAAAAATCCTATTATTGCTCCGACGACGGCCCCTATTAAAAGTCCTGTTAAATTCATGATTTATCACCTATATTTTTGTTTATTTCTTGTAATTTTATTTTCTATTATCTTTTTTATGTTAGACTTAAATTATTTGGTTAATTATCCTTTCATTTTTTTATAATTATATTTTCAGAATATGTTAAAATTAGTATATTTTATTTTACTTCGCCATACTACCGTTTAACGAACTAAAAATGCTACTTATCCAGAATAATAAAAAATCATAAATATACACGTCACGATTATTCAATTTACATGTTCTTAAATTGAAATCTTCAAAAACAGCCATAAATAGTATGCTAAGCCTATACCAAACAATGGAAATACATTGATTTTACAAAAATATTTAAGTTAGTTTTTTTAATAGAATTTTAAGGAGGATATATTTTGAAGGAATCAGTAAAAAAACCATTTATTATCTTTGTAATCTTGGGCATATTAATTTTTTTTGTTTTTATTTTAGGTTTTAATGGACCTAAGAGTTATAATGGCACTGATCAAGGAATATATTTTGAATATCCTCAAGGATGGGAACAAGCATCGGTTGAAAACGTAACCTTACTGCCAAATGAAAACTATAATTTCCTTTCAGATGAAAATAAACTTAAATCAGGTGGCCAATTAGTTTTATTAAAAGGACCTAATAATGCAGAATTTTATGTGATAAAAGAAAATAGAAGTTATAGTGATGTGTATAACGCTAAATCGCAATGGGAAAAAGACTTAGATATAAATAATTCTGCTGGTGCTATCGACAATCCTTATCGTACTAAGGATTGGATTAGGGGAATAAAATCAGCTTCTTCCTCACCGTGGGGGCCTAATAATGGTGTGATGAATGGAATAAACATGACTGGATTTTCTTATATCCCTGCTGGTGAAAAAAACCCAACATTTCTAATAGTTTTTGTTGAAAAAGCTCCTGGAGAATATTACCGTTTAGTAGGCAAAGTAGGTCAAGGTGACTCCAAAAAAACAATGAATACATTCGAAAACATCATAACAAGTTTCAGATTCCAATAAAAAAAATAATATCGAAAACCTTTTAATTATAATTTTCAAATAATAAGATATGGAAAAAATAGTACTTGGCCTCCCCAAAGGGAGCTTAAACAATGTAAATAGAGGTAACACTTACCAATTATTTGTTGATGCAGGTTATGAGGTTAAAGGATATGAACCAGGTAAAGAAGAGAACGAAATCAACATAGTAAACGATCCTGAAATCAAAGCATTTTTAACAAGACCTCAAAGCGCTCCAGTAGAGCTTAACAGGAAAATACTGGATATAGCAGTCATCGGCGAGGATTGGGTAAGAGAAGAATCAGTAGAAAGCGGTGAAGAGCTAATAACTAAAATTGGAGACCTTGATTATGGTCAAACAAGGCTTATTATAGCTGTGCTCAATGAAGACTCTTATGAATCATTAACTGAATTTTTCAAGGCCAATAAAGACAAAAAAACACCTATATTATGCTTTACAGAATATCCAAATTTGACCCGTCAGCATTTCATGAATAATGAAGGGTATAAAGAACTATTTGGTGAAAGTAAACCTCTTGTTCAAATAAGAGGTCTTCAAGATGGGGATAATAAACAGGTTCAAATTATAAATTCAGATGGTGCAACAGAAGTTTATATAGCAAAAGGTGCAGACCTGGTTGTTGATAACACTCAAACAGGAAGCAGCTTAAAGAAAGCAGGTTTAAAAATACTGGAAACCATTATGGAATCAAGCGCAGGTCTTTATGCAGGCCCAAGCTGCACTGATAAAAAGGCTGAAAAAGCAAAAATGATGTTTGAACAATTATTTGGAGCAATAGAAGCCAGAAAATATTTCGATGTGAAATTTAACATATCAAATGAAACAGTGGATGAAGTTAAAGGGTTTTTAATGTCTAAAAGTTTCTGTTCTGACGAGCCAACCGTTGTAAAAGGGGCCAGTTTTTCCCAGGTGAATGTTTTAATCCCTAAAACTAAATTCCCTGCAATGTTAGAGGGAATAAAAAGTTACGGTGCTTCAGCTATTGTTCGAGAAAATGTGAAGCAGTATGTGAAGTGATTTGAGCCAAAATAAGGATATGGATCAATTTAATGGTTGTATATAATCTTAAATCATTCTTTTTTTTATATTTTTTTATTTTAACTAATTTTTAATGTTCTTTTTTTAAACAAAATTATAATAATGAGATATGATTATATTACTTTTAGAGAGGTAATGAGGGGTTAAGTGCAGAAAAAAAGTTTTTTTGATAAGTTTAAAAGACTTTCTCGTCCTACTGGCAGTCCTCAATGGGGACAAGCAATACGAGCAGTTATTTTAATGGTTTTAGCAGCTTTAATTGCCAAATTTCTTGGTTTTGATAATGGAATCGGTGCAATTATGTTCATCACTCTTTTAGCAACAATAATAATCGATGTTCCACTACCAATTAAAAAAGTAGCTGTTTTAGCGTTATTAGGGCTTTTAATGACAATTTTAGCATTTATTAGTGCTTCTTTAGCTCTTTCAAGCATTACAATATTCATTTGCTTCACGGTTATATGGGCGTTTTTCAGCCTTTCAATGTACATTTTTGGAAATACTGTAGGTTATTTAGGTTTTACATTCTTTACTTTTTATTTTTTAGCCGTAATAACAGTTAACAATCATTCTACCACTTTAGATTGGGCAATTTATTGTATATTGGCATATTTAGTTGTTTTTATCCTTTTTATTCCTAAAATATTCATTGAAAATAAAAGGGTTCGTGAAATGGCAGTAGCAGGGTTTATCCCACAGAATTCAGTACAGAATATTTTATTGGCACGTCAAATCTTGTCTGGAATTTCAATTGACTCTCAAAATTATGAAATTTTTAAATTTGGAAGTTATTATAAAGGTTTTAGAAGTTATAGTGATATGATAATTTATAGATTGGATGATAAATCTCAATTATTCTTTAAAAAACTTTTAAAATCATTAGATGAAACCAGTTTGAAGATAACCCAGAATTTTATTAACAAAAAAGGTAAAGTGGACTTAAAACCTCTTGATATTGATCTTTCAAAAATCAAGGAGAACTCTGCAGTTGCTGATAAGAATAATAGTGACATTTTAATGGATATATTAGGGGATATGAGATGGATTCTACATAAAACCAATGAATTACTGTCTAATAAACCTGAAAAGACGAAAATGAAGATATTTACTCCTCAAAGAACTCTTAGAGATGTTTTAGAAGCTAATTTTAACCTGAAAAACATTTATATTCGTCATGCTATTCGTTTTACATTGGCTATGACTGTTGCTCTTGCAGTAGTGTATTTTACCCATGGAAGAGATGCTATATGGGTAACAATGGGAGTATTAATCATAATAAAGCCAGATATTACAAGTACAATTAATAACATGATTTTAAGAGTAGGATTCAACTTTTTTGCAATTATACTGGCTATAATTCTGGCATTTATATTTCCTCATCAAATATTGATTTATCTGGCATTTTTAATGCTATTCTTATTCAGAGCATTTTTCCCTAACTATATGGGGCTTTCAGTAATGGCACTTACGGTTTTTGTGGTTTTAATATGGCCTATAGGAACTGTTTTTGATAATGCTATAGCTCGAATAGTTGATATATCAGTTGGAGCTATTATTGCATTTATTTCTGCTTATCTCATTTTACCAAGCCGTGTAAGAATAAATTTACCCGAACAGATTATTAAAACCATTAAATCAAATGCAGAATATGCAAATCAGGTTTTATTACCAAATAATGATAGTTATAATCATGATAAAGCATTTAAAAGCTTTAAAAAGTATATGCTTGAAGAAAATAATTTAGAAGCTGCCATAAGAAAAATTCAGGATTCTTTTAATGATATAGATGAGGATTTGGCTATTTATCAAGAAATTGCAGGGGTAAATAACAAGTTAGCGGCGGATTTAACTGCTGTAGCTACAACCTTAGAAAAGGATAAAGTTGATATTAATATGTCTAAAATAGGTTTAGAAATACAAAATGCTTTAAATTATCTAATTAAATCTACAGATGAAGATTTTAAGCCTAAAAAGTTTCATTTAGTAGAAATATCCTCAAATAAAGATTCAGAGGTTCATATTCCTAAAACTTTAGAACAGTATCTTAATTGGATTGTTTCAGATATACAGCTACTTTATAATGGTGTAGAAATAGCTTTTCAAACTGGAGCACTGCAAAGATACAAAAAATTAGAGTAATTTATTTAATATCAAATTAGTTCTAAAAATGAACATATTTATATAAAAAAAGTTTTTGTAAACTAAAAGTGGAGAAAAACTATGAAACAATTTCTAATAACACCCTCAGCTGGAAAAAGGTTAATAGCAAAGGCACTGATAAAACATGGAGCCATAAATAAAGCACTTAAATCAGGAACAGTAGCTATCATTGCAGGTACAACAAATGGGTATATAGCTGAGGAAATATTGTCTTCAATTGATCAAGCAGATGATTTTTCAAGAAAACGGTTCTTTAGAGGGATTATACTGCCTCCTGGAGGCCCAGTCAATAGCACTGGTCGTATATCTGATGAAAGCAAGTTTCCAGGGGATGTAATAATCCAAGACGGTATTTGGAAAAAGGGTAAAACTATATTTGATGTTGTAAATGATTTAAATGAAGGAGACATTATTTTAAAAGGTGTAAATGCATTAAATTATCCTAATAAGAAGGCAGGGATTTATATTGGTGATCCTTTAGGTGGAACTATCGGAACAGCAATTCAAGCAGTTGTAGGGCGGCGTGTTCGGTTGATTCTTCCTGTAGGGATGGAAAAACGCGTTTACGAAGATTTAAATGAACTTGCAGTGAAATTAAATGCTCCTGGAGCAAAGGGGCCGCGTCTTTTACCAGTTCCTGGAGAAATATTTACAGAAATTGAAGCTATCTACGAGATTACAGGCGTAAAAGCAGAATTAGTTGCAAGCGGAGGAGTAAGTGGAGCAGAAGGTTCTATATGGCTTGCAATTGAAGGAGATGATGAACAGCTTATTAAAGCAGAAAAACTGATAAAATCTATTTCTTTAGAACCTAACTTTCAATTTTAATTTAAAAATAACAAAAATAAAGGAATTAAACTACTATTTAAGTCTTGAAATAAACCAGAGACATTTATCCCTCCAGCTGCAATTTCTGCATATTTTTTTAGCATCATTAAATGTTTTAAATCTTTCATTTACAAGAGAAAAAGCATCATCAGCCTTAATAAATGTTCCATTATCCAATTCTATTTTTTTAAGTATTTTTTCATCTGTTTTTTTAATCATCCAGTCAAATATTAAATTTTTACATTTTTCATTTCTATTGTTTGGACAACAGGAACAGATTGCATCAAAATTTGTAATGATTTCTATTTCTTGTTGAGGATTAGAATTAATGATTTTAACAATTTTACCCATGTTAATGCTGAATTCTTCGCTGTAACCATGTCCTTGAAACCCTTGCAAGCATAAAAGATGATGGGCTCTGATTTGCATTCTATCAAAATAAGCTATGATTAAATTATGGAAAAAAAGAATTAGAGAGATTTTCTGATATTAATCAGAATATTCTCCATTTACTTGATGATTCTATATCTGCTTCGTTATTGAATGTTTCTTTAGGAGTAATAGCTTTAGTTAATGCTGCAGCGCCCCCAATTTTGAATAAATCTCCAATAATGAATGGGATAAGTCCCATTACAAGTAAAGTCCAGAGTGTAGGCATTGAACCCTTAACAAAATACATCCATGCGCCTAAACCAATTAATCCTGGAATATATATAAGTGCGAAGTTTGCAAAGAGCATTAATCCAAGCATTGGAGTAAAACTTCTTGAATTGATATATTTATCAGTTAAATGACCCAGGAATAATGCAGCTAAGATAAAACCTATCAAATAGCCACCTGTGGCCCCCAATACTGCACCATAACCTCCTTGCATCCCTGCAAACCATGGAACTCCTAAAATACCTATTCCTATGTAAAGAATTTGACTTATTCCTCCCCAGTACCTTCCAAGAACAATTCCTGCCATTAAAACGGCAAATGTTTGCCCAGTAACTGGAACAGGAGTCCAGGGAAGAGGTATAATTATTTGGGCCATGAAACCGGTAATAAGTGCCATAAATAGTGCTAAAACAACTTTATTTACCAAAGTTGATTCATGACGCCATTTAAAAAATGTTAATCTTTTTTTGTAATAACTATCAGTTGATATATGCATTGTTTTTCCTCCTAACCTAACAAATGGTTGAATGATGCCTTAGATGACATTTAATCAATTTAATGCTAATAATCAAAAGTAGATGTAAATTTACATCAAAGTGGGAAATTTAGTTAATTATCTCCTTTATTGATTAGATTAAAATATTATAAATACTTTATTTTTTATTTTAATATTTAAGTTAAATGATAAACTATTATTTTTAAAACTATTCTATTTTTGTATATTTCAATTAAAAATAAAAAAAAAGATGTTTTTAAGGATTTAAGACGTATATTGTGTAATTTAAATAAGATGCAATTGTAATCCAGATAATGTAGGGTAAAAGAAGTATCCCTGCAACTTTGGATATTTTGTAGAACAAAATAATGTTTACAAGTACTGCAATCCATAAAAACACTATTTCGATAAGTCCACCTAAGATGTTTTGAGTGCCAAAGAAAATTAGTGACCATAAAAGGTTTAGAATAATCTGCAATCCGAAGATTCCAATGGCTATTTTAACATCCTTTCTTTCAAGACCTTTACGCCAAATAAGAAACAATGCAATACCCATTAATATGTATAGAGTTGTCCATATCGGCCCAAAAGCCCAGTTAGGAGGTGCCCATGCCGGTTTAGCTAAAGCAGCAAAAAATGTGGGTATAGCACCCAAAGTAGCAATTGAACCAATAAAACCGATAATTAAAGGTATTAAAATTGCTACAACCAATTTTATAATATCGTTTCTTTTAAAACTCTCCATTTTAAGCCCCCTGAATTATCATATAATTAATATATTAATATGGCGTGCATAATTAATAAATATTTCCATTTAACACCTGATTTTAAAAAAGGATATTAATTAATAGATTTTTATAAATATAACTAAAAATTGTAGATTTAAATTGAGTAAATACATTATTTTGACTTTTCAATTAATAAGAAAAGGGGAATGGAGGCTAATTGAGCAATCATGGAAAATATGACTAAATAAATAATTGAAATCTCATACAAAATGCCCATAGTTAAACTACCTAAAAACCATGATACTCCATAAATTGTATTAAAAACACCATAAGCAGTTCCACGTCTTTTAATTGGGGACATCCCTGCAATTGCTGCCCTCATTATAGATTCTTGGGCACCAAGACCTATCCCCCACAAAACAACACCAATTAATGCTAAATTTAAACCTCCTAAAAACACTAAAGGCGCAAAAAGTGCTGAGATAACAGCCACAATGATCATAGTAGAAATCCCAATCTTATCAAATAAACGGCCGAAAATAATGGCTGCAAGAGCATCAACACCCATAGCAATAGCATAAAAAATCGGAATTACACTATCTGAAGTAACTAATGCTTCTTTGAAATGGAATGCCATCAATGGAAAATCAACAAAACCTGCTGCAATTAAAGCAACAGCAGCCATATATATCCAATAAGCATGTTTAAAATCTTTAGTTTCAAGTTTAGGAGTTTTAATTTCTAAATCATGAGGATTAGGATAAAGAAACCGTGATAAAACAAGCACACTTAAAGCTAAAACTGCAGGTATCAAAAGAATTGCAAAACCAGTCTGATAACTTCCTTTAAAATATAAAACCAAAGCAATAATTAAAGGCCCCATTATGGCTCCTATCTGGTCCATTGCTTCATGCAGGCCAAAACCCCAACCATGACCAACTCCAGAAGATGCATGAGAAAGCATCACATCACGAGCAGGTGTACGAATAGCTTTTCCCATACGTTCTGCAATTAAAAGACCAGCAGCAATTTCCCAGCTCCCAGAAAGAGCAAGAAGAGGAACAGCCATTAAATTAATAAAATAACCTACAATGGTTATTGTCCAGTATCTCCTGGTTCGATCACTAATATATCCTGAAACAAGGCGCAATGTATAACCAATAAGTTCTCCAAAACCTGAAACAAAAGCTACAACAAAGGCACTTGCACCTAAAACTGCAAGATAAGGTCCTGTAATACTTCTAGCACCCTCATAAGTCATATCTGCAAGTAAGCTTACTATTCCAAGTAAAATAATGAATTTAACAGCATGATTCTTTAGAAAATCTTCATCTTCCATTGATTCGGATTCATGGTTCATTAATATCCTATTTTGTTATTTATTTTATAAAAATATGATAAAATTATATATTTTAAAATAAAATTTTCAGTTTAATAAAAAAGAGTTATAATAAAAATAAATAGAACAAATAACTCACATTTTAATGGAGATATACCAAATTAAACTAATTTAGCCCGGTCATAAACATTCTTAAGTGTTTGCATATCCACACTGGTATAAATCTGTGTTGTACTCAAGTTAGAATGCCCTAAAAGCTGCTGAATGGCTCTAATATCAACACCATTCTTTAAAAGGTGTGTTGCAAATGAATGTCTTAAAATGTGGGGTGTTACTCTTTTTTTGATTCCTGCAACCTTTGCATGGTCTTTAATCATCATTTGAACGTATCTTGTGGTTAAATGATTTCCGGAGCGGTTTACAAATAGAAATTCGTTATAATCAGATTTTTTTTCAAGATATTCTTCAATTAAAACCTTTGTTAATTCATCAAAAAGTACAATACGGTCTTTTTCACCTTTACCGCGTATTCTAATAGTTCTATCTCTAAGATCAACACTGTCGGTAGGTAAATAGACAAGTTCAGAAACACGGAGTCCTGAAGAGTAAAGTAAGGCTAAAATAACCTTGTTTCGAAGTTTCATCACTTCTTTAGCTGGAGATGTGCAATCACTGCTATCAAAAGCATTGATCAAATCTTCAACTTCTTGTTCATTCAAATGCTTTGGAAGAGACTTTGTTCTTTTAGGAGTTTGAATTTCCTTTAAAATATGAATACCGCCAAATTCAAAGAATTTCTTCACAACCACGGTTACAAGATAAATATAATTTTGTGAAACATTTTTGTCACGCTTTAAATGTTGAATATATTTCTTAAATGCTCTTAAAACTCTCCGTTCATCAGTCAAGTTTTTTTCTTCAAGCAAAAATTTGTAAAAATTAATCACTATTGACTTATATGTTTTAATGGTATTTCGGGAGTAATTTCTTATTTCCAGTTCGATTAAATAATCTTCTATCATTTCAGGAAAATCAAATGTCTCTAAAATAGATTCTTCTCTAATATAACTATTTCCTTCTGCAACTACGTCCCCAAGATTTGATGGGCCTCTTTCTGGAGTTCTATTAATTTGATTGGAATAATGGTTCATTTTATCAGTTATATTTTTATTTTTATTAGGATATTGAAGCCCATATTACATATAACTTCTGTCTACATTTTCATTTGGTACATTTGGCTTTCCATTACTCATGTTTTGAGAGCTGGATAAATCCTTATGCATAGCATTTTCAAATGAACTGTATCTTTTAATTATCTGATCCTCGATAGAGATAGCGTTGTTAACAGCAAAATTCATGTGTTTTTCCATTATAAGCTCATCTTCTCCCATAATAGCTACATCTCCTGCCATTCTTATAACTCCACCCAGATCTCTTAATCGGAGTGTGAGAGAATCTCGTTTATCATCAATGATCTTTGCCCTTTTCCTTGCTTCTTCAATGAGTATTTCTACAGCTCCTATTGTTGCATGAGGTATTTTGCCGTCCATTTCAATTTCTTGAGCGACAAATTGGGCGAGTTTTGCTACATTTTCTTCAGTATCTGGCATTGTAGTTCTCATAAGGATTTCATAACCTTCTCCCTGAATTCTGGAACGTAGTGGAGGTAATATGTATTGTATATCTCGTATATTACACGCTGCTACAAATATAAAGTCGCATGGAACATTTTCAACTTTAACAGAGCTTCCAGCACTTTGTGGGTTTCTTCCAATGATTGGAAATGCCTTGTCCTGCATTGCACTTAAAATATAACGCTGTAATCCCGCTATATGGACTATTTCGTCTATAAAAAGAACTCCTTCATGGGCTTCATGTATTGCTCCAGGTACAACTCTTTCGTAGGGTTGTGTTCCTAAATCAGGATGCCCACCATAAGGATCGTGTCTTACATCACCTAAAAGTTCAGTTTCGCTTGCTCCAGTTGCTTGAATGAATAATTTCCGCTTTAAAGGAATGATAACATTTTTTGGTTTTTCATCAACAATTTCACGCCGTTTTTCAAGTGCGTCCTGGTCAAGTATCTTTATGTTATCTCCATCAATTCTCTCATATATTACAACTTCTTCTTTCCCGTTTCTAACTCTGGTTGTTGTTACTCTATCTTGAGGGAAGCTTATAGGGCCGCTGTTCATTTCAAACATACCTAATAGATCGCCTAAATGTTTTCTCCTCGCGTTTATATGAGAAAATTTGTCGCCACCACAACTTTGGCATATACTTTGATAGGCATTGTCATAATTTCCGCAGTGGATACATCGAAATCCTAACCGTTCTGCAACAGCCTCAGGAACATCTTTAGCGTTAACAATGTCTCCTTCAGCTTTTTGGATGTCAATGCGTTCGCTTTCCATTTCTTTACGATTTTTTATTTCTACAAAAGGCCTCTCAGGTCTTTCAGGGTTATGAACAACAGTTATTTCTTCGTTAGGTTCGTGTAAATGGAAAGAAATTGCTTGAGCCAGTAATGATTTCCCAATTCCAGGGGGTCCAACCAGCAGTAAATTTCTTCTTTGTTTGGCAGCGATTTTTACAAATTCAACGATATCATCGTGTCCAATAACTCTGTTCAAGGGGTCTTTAGGTATTAAAATATCTTTAGTAGTTTCTATATCTTCTAAAAACTGATTTTTCATGTTAACAAACATTTAAATACCCCTATGATGTGACACCAAGTCACATAGTTAATTAAACTTTTTAATTTCTTAAATGAACTTTAAATTAAAGAATATCCACCAATATCTGGTGGATTAATGGATTTATCTTGTTATAACTTTTATTGGAGCCGGTTTTTTGACTACATCACTCATTCTAACTGCAACAATGTGTTTAAGTCCTTTTTCTTTGGCTATATCTATTAATCTTTGACTTATAACACCATCGAAAACAACAGCATATGTGTGATTATCGATATTTTTAAGTTCATCGTAGAGGTTTTCTACTTTTACTTCTTTAAGTATGTTTAAAGCATCGTCGAAGATTTCAGCATTACCTGAACCTTCTAATTCTTTTAAAACATTCTTTAGGACTTGAAGTTTATCTTCACCTTTCTCTTTTTCCTTCTCTTCTATTTTTTCGACTTTTACTCCAAGATCATGGTACATTTGTTCAACAGGAATTTTATCCCTTAAAGCAACCATAACTTCTTCTTTTTCCAGATCTTCAACTTCTTTTCCTCTTGGAGCTCTGGTGACATAATCAACTTCACCAACTTGTAATAATTCTTTTAATATAAGCTCTCCGCCCCTATCTCCATCTACAAAAGCGGTAACGGTTTTACTTCTGGTCAATTCGGCAACAGTTTTTGGAATGCTTACGCCTTCAACAGCTATTGCGTTTTTTACTCCGTATTTTAATAGATTTAGGACATCTGCTCGTCCTTCAACAACAAGTATAGCATCGGATGTAGTGACATTAGGGCCAGCAGGAAGTCTTTCATTACCAAATTCAGTTATTTCATGAATTCTCATGGCTTCTTTGACTTCTTCTATCATTTTAAGACTTTCAGGAGTTACTTCTTCCATCATTCCTTTGTATAATTCCTTTGCTCTGTCTACGACTTTCCTTCTTTTAACAGCTCTAACGTCTTCAACTTTGGAAACCTGTATATAAGCTTCACAAGGTCCAACACGGTTTATAGTTTCCAGTGATGCTGCAAGGATGGCAGTTTCCACCCGATCAAGGCTTGATGGAATAACTATCTCTCCTTTTGAACGACCTCCACGAGAGTTTATATTTACTTTAATCCTTCCTATACGTCCTGTTTTTTGTAATTCCCTTAAATCAAGATCATTGCTTAAAAGACCTTCTGTTTGTCCAAATATTGCACCAACAACATCGGGCTTTTCTACAATTCCATTAGCATTAATTTGAGCATGAATGAGATATTTAGTTGTACTTATTTCTTCGCCTTTTCCCATAATAGGCCTCCTTTAGTTATAGATACTTATTATGATATTTGTATATCATGTGATGTGGGCTTTCCATTTAAATTAGGAAATCCCCTGATAATCATTTAAATTAGGTTATTGGTAATTACCATAAGGATTTATTTCCAGTTCTAATTGTTTTATGTGTTTTGGAAGACTTTCAATGTCTTTAATATATTTTCGAGTAATTTTCATAATTTTTTTTCGAATGCTAAGATCAGGATGAGAGCCAAGGCTTTGTATATCGTATGACAATTTTTTTGCAAGTATATCACCTTTTTTGTCAAAATCGGTGAGTATAATCACTTTTGAAGATGATTCGACAGCCATTTCTGCAATTTCAAAGAGTTTAAGACCAGAACCAGAAACTTTGATGATATTACCATTAATACCAAGCTCTTTTAATGCTTCTTCGTCTTTCTTACCCTCTATAAGAATTGGCATTCCTTGTTCTACACAGTTTGATAGCTCTTCAACTATAAGAGATAATCTTCTAAAACTCATGGTAAGCCTTTATGAAATGTTTAATAGTATCTATAAAGTTATATGCATAATCTCATATAAATAATTGAACATAAAAAACTAGTAATAACCAATAAAATCTTCTATTTTAGTTTTATTTTTTAACAAATAATCAAGTTATATTTTGTTAAAATGTTTGATTTAATAATTTTAACTTTAAAAACTAAAATTTTAAATATCTTGTAAATAATTAAGTGTTAATATAAACTATGAAATCTGGAGGTTATCAAAATTCATTTGAATTTTGGAACTATCGAAATCAATAGATTTCGATGTACCAAATGCGGAGCATTAGAAAATCTCTCAAAAATTCGAAGAATTTTTGGAGCACAAACACGAAGTGTTTGTAGGCTACGATTTTCGATGTTGAAGGAAAGTCTGTTTCCTGAACCGCAAAACATTTGGTTTTGCAGGCGCCAAAATGAAATTTTGGCAGCATTTGATAACCACAAAAAATCACTGATTTTTGGAGGTTGAAGAAAAATCATAAAAGATTTTCCTGAACCCCAATTATTGAAAATAATTGGAGGATATGAAAGTGGCAAAAGGCCTTATAAGAATTGTTTTAGATATATTAAAACCTCATGAACCGCATATACCTTATTTTGCGAAATATTTAAGTGAATTAGAGGGTGTTGATGGAGTTAATGTTACTTTAATGGAAATTGATAAAGAAACTGAGAATGTTAAGGTAACAATGCAAGGAAATGACTTAAATTTTGATAAAATCAACGACGCAATCAAACAATACGGTGGTTCAATACACAGTGTTGATGAGGTTGTAGCAGGTAAAACACTTGTTGAAGAAGTTACAACACCTCAGGATTGATTTTTAATGTTTGATGGCATGAAGCTTTCACCTGAAAGCATCTTAAAAAAATTTTCATCCAACTCTTCTATTTCTAAATTAGTGAGAATGGATATTTCAACTTCCCAACTTTCTGATGCCTTAAATCATGTTACAGGTAATTCTGGAGTGATTCAGGGCGTTAAACCATTATTAGATAAGGTGGTTATTGGAAGGGTAGTAACTGCATCTACAAGTTCTGATGATTGGGGAACCAGCTTAAAAGCAATAGATGCAGCTAAAAGTGGTGAAATACTTTTTATTTATGTTGAAGATGATAATAATGCGATTTGGGGTGAATTAACATCTAAAACTGCACAAAAAAAGGGAATAGTAGGTACAGTAATATATGGTGCAGTAAGGGATGTTGGGGCAGTTAAAAGATTAGGATATCCTGTTTTTTCAAAAAAGATAGTTCCTAATGCTGGCAGCCCTAAAAATGAAGGTAAAGTAAATATATCAATAAAATGTGGCGATATCACAGTTAATCCTCAAGATATAATTGTTGGAGATGAATGTGGTGTTATAGTCATACCTAATGAGCATTTAGATGCAGTGATAAAGGAAACATTAAATATAAAGAAAAAAGAGGATCAAATCATTTCTAAAATAGAAAAAGGGCGTTCTCTATCAGATATATTGGGAATAAAATAAAAACTATAAATGCTAAAGATAAAAAAATAAATATATATTGTTTTAATAAAAAACGTTTTTGAATTTAAATTTAATAGGGATAATAATGCAAAGCACTACCGAATTTATAAAGGGTCATAAATGGGAAATATTAATTTCATTCATTGTAGGCGCATTCATCATATTCATTGTATCCTTTGCAGTGGGTATAAATGATATATTAGAAGTTTTAGGGCGCACAAATATTTATTTAATGTTGTTTACAGTGCTTTTAGAACTGATTATTATATTATTATGGACGCAACGGTGGAAATTGATTTTAGATGTTCTTCATAGGGCTCCTAAATTTAAACAACTGTTTTTAATGATGTTTGCAAGCCAATTTGGAAACAATGTAACTCCCGGTGCTGCTGGAGGCGAACCATTACGTGCGTATTTACTTGATAAATTTGAAGAAATTCCATTTGAAACTGGTTTTGCATCAGCAACTGCAGACAGAGTTTTTGAATTTTTCCCATTTGTATTGGTATCCACACTCGCAGCATACCTAATATTCACATTAAATATTGGATTTTTAACCAGTTTATTGGTTAGTTTAATGATAATAGTGACAATGACATTTTTTGGATTGATGATATATGTTGGTTTAAAAAAAGAAGTTGCAACAAGATTAATTTTATCACTTGCAAAGCGCATATATCCTTTTGTAAAAAGATTAACTTCCAGAGAAACTTCATTTAATAATGTCAAAAATAAATTAGTTGAATACATTGAAACATTTACAACAGGGTTCCAGGGAGTTTTAAGGAATAATAGGATGTTTTTAGTGGGAGTATTCATCTCATTTTTGATGTGGGGACTTGATAACTTCCGTTTTTATCTTACATTTGGAGCAATAGGCTATTATCCGCCTATAGTGCCTATGATAATCATTTATACAATATCTATTTTAGTATCAATACTTCCTACAATACCAGGATCATTGGGGATTCGTGAGGGCACTATGGTTGCTCTTTTCCTTCCTGTAGGTGTTCCTGCCGATGTAGTCCTTGCTGTGTCTTTATTGGATAGGTTAGTTACTTATATGATGCCTACATTTGTTGGAGCTTTTGCTACATTCTATTATGGTAAATTGTATAAAGATAAGAAGGGAAGTTCGGTTAATCAAGGATAATCTGATTTTTGATCATATTCTATGCTGATTTATTATCTAATTCAGATAGCCTTATTATATTAATAGATTTCCTTTTTTTATCTACCCTAAAAATCAATTCAAAAGGCTTATATGAAGGTTTTAATTTTATTATTTATAAGTATCGAAACATTTATATAGTACTTCTTAACACATTTTAGTTATATAAAACTATCGGTATGATGATAAATGAAAAAACTAGGAATTATCTCACATATGTCTAATAAGGGCAAAATTATCCTTAGATCGGATAACTCTCCTAGATTAGGACTACATGTTTTTAATAAAGACAAAAAAAAGATTGGAAGCATCCATGATGTCTTTGGACCAACAAAAAAACCTTACATCTCAGTTAGAATATACGCAAAAAATATTGAAAGTTTTGAAAAGCGAGTTGGAGAGCAATTGTTTATATCATCAAAACCTATAAAGAGTTGGGGGCGGAAAAAACGAAAGAAAAAATGAAATACGACGTTTCAGAAATTGAAAAAGTCGAAACAAAGTGCCCAGAATGTGGTTCTGACAAATTAATTAATGATCACGAACGTGGAGAAATTGTATGCGGAGCATGTGGTCTGGTTATAGATGATAATTTAGTTGATATGGGTCCAGAATGGAGAGCATTTGACCATGAACAAAGGGATAAAAGAACAAGAGTAGGTGCACCTATAACTTACACCATCCACGATAAAGGTTTAAGTACCATGATCGACTGGAGGAACAAGGACATCTACGGTAGGGACATCCCTGCACGAAACCGTGCTCAATGGTACCGTTTAAGGAAATGGCAGAGAAAGATAAGGATTTCTGGTGCTACAGAAAGGAACCTTGCATTTGCTTTAAGTGAACTTGACAGGGATTCATCAAGATTAGGTTTACCAAGAAGCGTGAGAGAGGCAGCATCAGTTGTCTACAGAAGCGCTGTAGAAAATAAGCTCATCAGAGGCAGAAGTATTGAAGGAGTAGTTGCTGCATCATTATATGCGGCGTGCAGAAGATGTAACGTTCCAAGAACTCTTGACGAGATTGCAGAAGTATCTCGTGTAAGTAAAAAAGAAGTTGGAAGAACTTACAGGTTCCTAACACGTGAACTTAACATTAAATTACCACCAACATCTCCTGTGGATTATGTTCCACGATTTGCAAGTGAATTAAGCTTGTCTGGTGAAGTACAATCCAAAGCTATTGAAATAATTGAAAAAGCAATGGAAAAAGGCCTTACATCAGGTAGAGGGCCGACAGGAGTTGCAGCAGCAGCATTATACATTGCATCTGTGCTTCTTGGAGAGAGAAAAACTCAAAGAGATGTTGCTGATATTGCAGGTGTAACTGAAGTAACAATCCGTAATAGGTACAAAGAGCTCACCGAACAGCTTGATATGGGTGTAACTTTATAGTTACATCAATTTATTTATTTTCTTGTTTTATACTTATTTTTAAATTATACATTAATTCCAATTTTTAGAAGTTTAATTGAGCCTAAATCCAATTTGACAAGGAATTTCCTATTTTATAGCTCATCGACATCTTCAGACAGTATCATGTCCTCATTATAATATTGGACAATCAATTTTTTTTCTTCTTCCATCTTAGGAAATTTGTAGAACACGATTGCAGCTCCAATAATGATTGCTATAATTCCAGCAAGATAAGCCCAATGGTCTCCCGCTAAAAATGAAGTTTTAGCTGCAGATATGATCTGGGCAGAATATTGTGGATTCTGTTGCGCAAGGGTGGCAGCGCTGGCAAATGATTTTGTAAGTGTTGCCTCTATGCTAGCGGATATTTGCTGTTGGGCAGAGGGGGACAGGTTGCTGATTTGTGTAGCAAATGCCTTGGCATAACCTGCTGTAAGTAGTGCACCGAATATGGAAGTCATGATTGCACCACCAAAATCACGTTGCAAGTCTGCAGTTCCTGAGGCCATACCTTCACGTTTAACTGGAACGGAACCTGTAAGTGAATGTGAAGCTGGAGTTCCTGCCAACCCTACTCCAATTCCGACAAAGGCGTAAGCAAGTCCAACCTCCCAGTAGGGGATGTTATCTTTCCATAACAATAGCATGGTCATGAAACCTAATAAACAGAACAAATAGCCAAGTAAAAGTGTAAATCTAGAACCATGGGACTCAACGAGCTTGGCAGATTGTGGTGCTACCAGAATCATCAAGATAGCTGCCGGTAAAATTGAAATTCCTGCATCTAAGGTTGAATATCCAAGAACATTTTGTAAAAACTGTTGACCGATGTACATAGCGCCCATAAGTGACCCAAAAACAATTATTCCTGCAGTTGCCGCTACCCAGAAGATCTGACGACTGGCGATTTTAAGGTCATACAGTGGATTTTGTACTTTATGTTGGCGCATTATGAATAAGATTCCTGCAACGGCTGCGATTATTAATAAACTAATTATCAGAGTTTCTGAATTTGGTACTGGAGCAAAGTTAATGGCTAGAATCAATGTTCCTAAGAGAATTAGAGACATTAACCCTCCAATGTTATCAACTGGATCTTTTGTTTCATTTATATGGGATGGAACGAATTTTATGGCCATAATTAGAGCTATAACAGCCAGGGGCAATGTGATAAGGAAGACCGAACCCCATGAATTTGATAGAAGCAGATATCCGGAGAATAATGGTCCAAGAGCCGCAATTGCAGCACCTATACCTGACCACAATGCGATTGACTTTGTCCTTATTGGACCTGACCATAAAGCAGCTATTAGTGCCAGAGTAGTTGGAAATGCCATTCCTGCAGCCAAGCCGCCTATGATACGGGCCCCAATTAAGATCTCAATGGTTGGAGCAAAACCTGCGATGATAGATGCAGGTATGGCAATCAGTGTTCCTATAATGAGCATCATCTTTCGACCATGATGGTCACCCAAAGCACCAAACCATAGCACTGAAGCAGCAAGACCTAAAGAGAAGCCTACTGCCACGAGATTAATTTGAACCTGTGAAGCACCAAAAGCTAAACCTATTGAAGGTAGAGCAACATTAGCTACCGAAAGATTTAGGTTGGCGACTGCAGCTACCAGAATTAGTGTGGCTAGAACAATTTTCCCTGGTATTTGTGGTTTAATGTTTGCTTTTCTATTATCTGCATTGTTTTTTATTTCAGTAGACATATTTACTTCCTTATAATGGATTTTTTTACTGCAATATTATCTTTTTTCATTATTCAATTGTTTATAATCAATCTTATTCATTTTTTGCCTTTCAATATGATTATATTTAATTTATCTTAAGATTTATTTAAAAATATTTCTCATTTACAGATTCAAATTGAAAAAAATGGTTTTTTGAGTATCTATGAAAAATAATTAAATTAAATATTATTTTTAATCAAAAACCAAAAAATAATTAAATTAATAACATTTATTATATACTATGAAGCCGGATAGTAGAATCAGACGGATTTATGAATTATTTTGTTTCATGTCTATCATTTTCTATGGATTTACCCTTTTGATACTGGTTTTTTTTAATTTTGAACCTAGAAATATCACTATATTAATTCAGTCAGACTTATTCATTGCAGTATTCCTTTTATTAGAATTCTATTTAAGAATAAGGGATGAAAAAGATAAAGGAGATTATATCAGGGATAATTGGATTGATATAGTTGCCATAATTCCCATAAATTTTATTATAATAATTTTAGCGGGAGAGATTAGCCCTATAATATTTGTTATTGTCAAATTGGTTGCAATAATTAAAATTTTTGCATTATACAAGTTTTCAAGGAAGATAAGTGATGAAGTTTTAGAATTTGCCGAGAAAACAAAACTGTTTTATGGTTTGGCAATCTACCTTTTTGTTATTATATTTGGTTCTGCAGCTGTTTTCTATATTGAAAGAGGAGTAAATCCAAATCTGCACACACTGGGAGACGGTTTCTGGTATATAATACAAACCATCACCACAGTTGGTTATGGGGATGTGGTTCCAGTAACAAGTTCTGGTAGATTAATTGGTTTAGTGGCTATGTTTACTGCAATTGCATTTTCAAGCCTCCTAACAGCTACAACAACATCTGCACTACTTGAAAAATTCCGTAAAGAAAGGGAAGTAACTAAAGAAAAGAGTAAAGAAACTATTGGAAATCTTTTTAAAAAATTGAACAGCTTAGAAAATCAGATAAACGAAATAAAATCTGAGACTGATAGTTTAAAAGAAATAAAGTCAGAAATTCAAGATTTAAAAAAAATAATTGAAAAAGAAAAATAAACAAGTTTAATATAGTTTTCCCTTAAAAGCAAACAGGAAATAAATTATAATTAATGCAGCAAAGGCTATATACATTATTTTCCTTGTTTTAGCTACTTTTCTTTGTCTTTCTGTAAAAATTTGTTCACAATTTGGAGAGCAGAACTTTTCTTCCATAGGGATTGGTGTTCCGCACATTGGACAATGTTTATGTGGTTTTGTCATATTTACACCTCAAAATCTCTCGAAATCTGTGAAAATTTTCAATTTTCACGCAGCAAAAACGAAGTTTTTGCATGCTTTGATTTCGGAGCTCTCAAATACTTTATATTTGGAGCAGAGAAACTTTGTTTCTCATGCATGAAAATCTTTGATTTTCGTATGTTTTTATTTTGGGTTCGAAAAACTCTTGGTTTTCTTAACCTCATTGGTTAATATAAAAATTCAATTTATTTATTAATCAGGAATGATAACAGTACCTATTTCATCTTTTATGGCTTTTTTAAGATTTTTAGGGTATTCGCCGTTTATAATTCTAGTTTTTATATTTGATCTTTTTATAATTTGAATTGCAGTCATGTCAAAAAACTCATATGTACCTGCTTTAATTTCTTTACTGCTTAAAATATTCATCATTTCAGTTGGAGTGATCTTTTCGAACATTTTAGCGTCATTGTATTTATTTGGGTCTTTATCATATAATCCGTCCACTGATGTGGCGTTTATTAAAAGATCAGCATCTACAAACTCGGCAAGGATACTTCCAACAGCATCAGTACTGTGTGCTGGTTCTGTTCCACCCATAACTACAATTTTACCCGACGTTCCAAATTCCATTGCATCATGGAAATTCATAGCAACTTTAGGATATGCATCTGCCCCAAGGGCCATGATCAGAAGCTTGGCATTAAGTCGGGTTACTTCAATTCCTATATCGTCACAGGCTGCTTCAGAAGCTTCAAAGCCTCTGGCTATTCCAATATAATCTCTTGCAGGTTTTCCGCCTCCAACAACAACTAAAATTTGATGTTCATTGTTCATATCGTGTAAAACTTCAGCATAATCTTTGAATTTTGCAGGATCATTATCTTTAATTATAATTGAACCGCCAATTGTAACAACTATTTTCATCTTATCACCAATAATTAATGTCGTGAAACTTAAATAAATATAATTCTAATAGTATAAGTAAATAAATTTGAGTTTAATTAATTATATTATTATTTATATCATTGAAGATAAACATAGACTAAATAATTTCTGATATTTTAAATTATGCAGTTAACCAATTTATTATTTATACTAATTAAGGAGTGATTTTTTTGGCTGAAGTATCATCAAAAGAGTTATACGAGTTTAAACGAACTATTGAGGAACTTTCAGATAAGAAAGGAAGAGGAACAGAACTCGTATCTGTTTATATCCCTCCAGATAAACAAATAAGTGATGTCGTAAAACATATGAGGGAAGAATTAAGTCAAAGTGCAAATATCAAAAGTAAATCTACAAAAAAGAATGTACAATCTGCAATAGAAGTGATTATGCAGAGATTAAGACTCTTTCCTAAACCTCCTGAAAACGGACTTCTGCTTTTTGTGGGAATGATTCCACGGGGCGGTCCTGGTACTGAAAAGATGGAAACATACGTTTTTGAACCTCCAGAACCATTACAAACATATACTTACCACTGTAACTCCGAATTTTTCCTGGAACCACTTCAGGACATGTTAGATATAAAAGAAACATATGGGCTGGCAGTTTTAGATAGAAAAGAAGCTACAATTGCACTACTCCGTGGAAAAAGAATAGACATTGTAAAAACACTTACAAGTGGAGTTCCAGGTAAACATAAAGCAGGTGGGCAATCACAGAGAAGATTTGACCGTTTAATAGAACTTGCAGCTCATGAATTCTTGAAAAGAATTGGAGGGCACATGAACGATGCTTTCCTACCAATTACTGATTTAAAAGGAGTAATATTGGGCGGACCTGGACATACAAAGGAAGAGTTCCTTAAAGGAGATTATTTGCAATATGAAATTAAAAATAAAGTTATAACAACAGTAGATACATCATATACTGGTGAATTTGGGATAAGAGAAGTTATTGATAAATCTATGGATGTTTTAACTGAAATTGACATAATGCGGGAAAAAAAGCTTGTTCAGAGATTTTTAAAGGAATTAATAAGTGAAGATGGACTTGCATCATATGGGGAAGCAGATGTAAGAAAAAATCTTCAAATGGGAGCAGTTGAAGTCCTTCTACTTTCTGAAGGCCTTAAATCAAGCAGAGAAACCTATGAATGTTCAGCATGTGGATGTGTTAAGGAAAAAACTGTTAAAAATGTTGATGAATCCGATGAAATGCAGTGTCCTGAGTGCGGCGAAAAAATGAAAGAAAGTAAAGCCAAAGACATTATCGATGATTTCGTGGATATGGCAGAAGAAATCGGATCTGAAGTAGAACTAATATCAACAGAAACAGAGGAAGGAATGCAGATTTTAAGGGCTTTTGGAGGTATTACGGCTATATTGAGGTATAGGGTGTAATTCAACCTTTTTTTGATCAACCCTTTTTTCAAGGAAAAAAGGTTGAGGAGATGCAGATTTTAAGAGCTTTTGGAGGTATTACAGCTATATTAAGGTATCGTGTATAATTCAATTTTTTTTTTGATCAACCCTTTTTTCAAGGAAAAAAGGTTGAGGAGATGCAGATTTTAAGGGCTTTTGGAGGTATTACAGCTATATTAATGTATAGGGTGTAATATTTCTCCCTAATTTTCGAAATTTATTAAAATAAATAATAGAAAAGCAGACAATAAAATTATCCAAGCCTGCTTACACGTATCAATGATTCTACAGGAACATTTCCAATTTTTTCTATTCCTTTTTTATCAATTAAAACAACAACACATAAAGTGTTTGCCCCAAGGTCATTTAACACTTTAATTGCTTCATTAATGGTTCTTCCACTAGTTATAACGTCGTCAACAATCACAATGTTTTTGCCCTCAACTGATGCGAAATTGCTGCTTATAGCTCCTTTTGCATCTTCTTCTTTTCTGTGTTTTATGGGGTGGAAAACAGTTATATCAGCTCCTATTATTTGGGCCATCATGGTTGCAAATGGCACTCCACTAACGGTTATGCCTACTACAACTTCTACATCGCCGCATTCAATGGCTAAATCGGCCATAGCTGCAGATACATTCATCATTCGTGTGGAACTGCTTCCTAATTTTTTCCAGTCTATTGCAAAGTCAACTGGTGCTTGAGATTCAGCTTCTATTTTTTTACCTGTTACCTGTAAAATAAGCCATCTTGCAGTGTCTTTGGACACATTAAGTTCATCTGCAATTTCTCCAGTTGTAAAACCTCTGCTTCTTAATTCATAAGCCTTTTTTATAAGCTCTTCATTCATAAACACACTTCCAATTAATTGAGGACTATCATTTTATTTTTTCTTTTTAGGCAATATAAACTCTGTTGTAAAAATTTCTAATAATCGTTTATTTCAACAGGAAGATTACTTTTAGCAGATTGCATTGCTGCAGTAACAACTTTAAGGGCATATATTCCATCTTCACCGGTGATTTTTGGCTCTTCATCATTACTTACTGCAGATAAAAATGAACCTAATTCTTCTTTTAAAGGTTCTTTGTGAGGGACATTAACATTCTGTGTGGATTTACCATAAATATCAACACTCTGGTCAATATAATCAATGGATATTATGCCTTCGGCTCCTGTAATTTCCAGTTTCCTTTTTTTGTAGGGTGTAAGCCAGTTTACTTCAAGCATGCCTATAATACCATTTTTAAATTTGCTCATTATCTCTGCATGGTCTTCATATTTACAATTTTTTAGTCTACTGCCCATATTTGCGTATATTGCGGATACTGGGCTTTCAAAGAGGTGGAACATAATGTCAACTTCATGTATTGCCAGATCTATTGTAACTCCTACATCTTTTATTCGCGGAGGAAATGGACCTACTCTCTTTGCTGAGCAGGAAACAACTTCGCCAATAACGTCGTTCTTTATGAGTTTTTTAGCTTCCTCAACTGCAGGATTAAATCTTTCAACATGGCCAGTTCCAAGCTTGACTCCTTCCTCCTTTGCAGCTTTTACCATTGTTTTTGCTTCTCTTAAGGTAAATGCTATTGGTTTTTCTACTAATACATGTTTTCCATGTTCTATTGCATCCATAACAACGTTAAAATGATGGGTGGTGGGGACACAAACACTTACTGCGTCTATTTCAGGCATTTTAAGTATGTCATTATAGTCTACAAATCCTTGTGTATTGTATTTTTTAGAAACTTCATCTGATTTTTCCCTCATAAGGTCAGATACTGCTATAAGATTAGCATTTTCTAGTTTAGAGTATACTCTGGCATGGTTATAACCCATGGCACCTACACCTATTACGCCTACATTTACCTTATTCACAAATAATCCTCCATCATCATTTTTGCAGCTTCTTCGCCTATTTTTTCTGCATCGTTTATTGAACCTGTTAATTTAACTTTAGATAACAATTCACCTTCTTTTGTAAGCAAAATGCTATTAAGTTCTAATTCACTGTTTTTTGCTTTTGCTGATACTCCAAGGGGCCATTGACAGCCCACTCCAAGTTCTTCAAGCACTTTTTTTTCTGCTTTTACTTCTTGTGCTGATTTAAAATGATTTAATTTCTCTAAATCTTTCCTTACTTTGCTATCTTCTCTTGCGACAACAGCGAGTGCTCCCTGTCCAGCTGCAGGGGTTAAATATTCTAAGGGAAATATTTTTTTTATGTGTTGTGTAAGACCTAATCTTTTAAGACCAGCTTCTGCCATTATGGTGGCATCAAATTCCTTTTTTATCACTTTTTTAATCCTTGTATCTATGTTTCCCCTTATAGGTTTTATATTTAATTTTTTATTATGATAATTACAAAATGCTTCTCTTCTTAAGCTGCTTGTTCCCATTATTGCATCTTCTGGCAGTTCATCCCAATCATAAGATGATACAAGAACTTCATTTGGAGATTCTCTTTCAGGAACTGCTACTATTTTTAGATCATCTGCAAGTTCAGTGGGAAGATCTTTTAGGCTGTGCACTGCAAAGTCAACGTCTTCCTCTAATACTGCCTTATCAAGTTCTTTTGTAAATATGCCTTTTACATCAATTGTATAAAGCTGAGAGTCAGTTATTTTATCTCCTGTGGTTTTTATAAGTTTGATATCAATTTTTTCATTGGTTATATTGGACAACTGTTTGATTATATTTTTTGTTTGGGTCATTGCTAAATTGCTTCCTCTGGTACCCACTTTCAAAGAATCCTCTCCAAAATCGTTTAATATTGAAAAATTTTAATTTGGATTTTAAACATAAGTTTTTAAACCTTATAGAATGATTCTCTAAGGATATTTAAAAAGATTTTTATGAATTTTAATAATATTAATATTAATATGGATTTGAGTATTTTAATTTTATCTTTTTTTTAAATCTGAAAAATTGGATCGATAAATTAAGAGAATTATTTTTGAATCCATTTCAACAGCCATAGTAATAGCGTCATTCAAGTTATAATATTCATATTTTCTTTTTATATGTTTTTTGATGCTTTTACCGAGTTCATCTACTAATATGAGCTTTATTTTGCTGTTCATATGATTGAAAAAATTTATTGTAGCCACTTCATCAATTTCTTCACATGTAACTCCATATTTCCCTCCAAAGATGACTATTGGGTCCCTGAATTCTTCAATCATTTTAACTGATTTTTTAATTGCTGTAACATTGATTCCAGGATTTATTTCTTCTATTATAATCTTGTCTTTATGATATTTTAGGGAGGTACGCCCTTTAATACCTTTAAAATCTTTTAAACCATTTATTATCTGATTAATGGGAGTGTTTAAGGTTAAAGCTGCACAGATTGCACAAAGAACATTTTTTAAATGATGTTCTGCTGGTGCAAATGTTTTAATTTCAAATTCTGCATTGGTAATAGTTCCATTAATGGTTTTAATTTCCTTTGCAGTAACCTTAAATGATGTTTCATCCAATCCAAAATTGATTTTTGAGGCTTTAACATTTGAATTGTGGTTAATACTAAATGTATTCATTTTTCCATTGAAATTAGAGTAATATTGGTTAAATGAATCAAAATCACAGACCATCATTTTACTTTTAAGCATTTGAGCCTTAGCCTGGCTTGCAGTTTTCACTCCAGATGCAATTGAATAATCTTCGGCAATATTGGATAAAATACCGACATCAGCAAGGCCAGTTCCTCCAAGAGATGTTTCAAAGATACATATCCCAAAATCATAGTCATCTGCGAGCTGTAATGCTTCTATGATGCTTGCAGGAGTTATGCTTATATCATGCTTTAAAAGATGACTTTTACCGTTTTTAAAGACTTCTACTCCTAAACTGCTTAAAACAAGAGGATTTAAATCCTTAAATATTTCTTTCAGCATCCAAACAATGCTTGTTTTTCCTTTAACTCCAGTTACTTCAATTATGGGAACATTAATTTTATCTTTTAATAGGAATTTAACAGCTTCATGATGAGTCATATGGACTTCAATTTTAATATTGCAATGCACTGGTGCAATAACTAAAAAATCGTCCTTTGAAGAGGTTTTAATAAATTTATTATCATTTATTTTTTCTAAAAAGTCTTTTTCAAATAATTTAATCCCTTTTTCAAGGAGGTACTTCTTTTTTTCTTTATCCAAAGTGTTGTAGATATCCCACGCAAAAACATTACAATCCTGTAACTTTGAAAATTCAGAAGCAATTAAAACGCCTCCATGGGTCATATCAACAATTAATGTATTCATTGGTAAATTAACTCCTTAAAAATGTTTTATTTAAAAATAAATTGGAATATTGAATTATTCAGAGTCTATTCCGCCTTTCATAAGCTTTTCTCTTACTTTTTTATAGAACTCTTTAGTTAACCTTACAAAGTAGGCACATTGATCTGATTTTTTAAAGACAATTTCTTCCATGTAATTAATTTCCTCTTCAAATTGTCCGTCAATTACTGCAATAGCCTTTTTACCTTCTCTAAGTAACCTAACTTGTATAATACTTTTACTTGATACTACTGTAGGGCGTGAACCAAGCTTAAATGGACATATTGGAACTATTATAAATGCATCAACTCGGGGATCGACTATAGGGCCGCCTGCAGACATGGAATAAGCAGTAGATCCACTTGGAGTTGCAACTATTAGTCCATCTGCTCTTAATTCTTCAACAATTTCATCATCTACTTTTATTTCAATATGAAGCATTTTTGCAGGTGTTCTTGTCATTAAAACTACTTCATTTAATGCAGGGGCTAAATCATGATTGTGCCAAACTTCAAGACGTGTCCTCTCTTCAATGAAATAATTACCATTCAACACTTCTTTTAGAGCATGAAAAGTCTCTTCAGGACCTATTTCTGTTAGAAAACCGACTGTACCCATATTTATTCCGAACACAGGTATTTTTTTACCATCAATAAGGCTTTGGGTTCTTAAAATAGTTCCATCTCCTCCAATGGCAATGATTATGTCTACATCCATATCAGGAAGTTCACATGATAACTCAGAATATTTATCAAGTTCAGCGGTGATTAAAGGGTCTAAAAGCACATCTACATCTTCTTTAATAAGGAAATTAGTAATTTCACCAGCAAGTTCTACACCTTTATGGATATCATGACGTGTTACAATACCTATACGCATTATAAAACCTCCAAAAATTTGATTATATCGCTATGGATACTTGAATTTGAAGAAGCAACTACAGATGTTCTTTCTTTAACATTTAATTTGTTATTTAAATCTTTACAGTTTTCGTCAGTCATTGTTCCACCAGCTTCTTCGATTATGAGTTTTGCTGCTGCCATATCAATAATTCTTAAATTTCCCCTGATATCAAGAAATGCATCATATGTTCCACCAGCTACATAACATAATTCAATAGCAATGGAGCCTAAAAGCCTTATTCGTCTTACTAAACTGAATATTTCGCCTATTTCATCCATTTTGGCACCGCGAATATAAACTCCTATTGAAGAACCTGCAATAGTTTCATGTGAAGATGTTATCAACTTATTTCCATTAACATGGGATCCTTTTCCTTTAAAACCCTCATAAAGGTCTCCTGTAGCAAAATTTTTAACAAAACCCATTTTAATATCATTTATTGTTGATAAATCTAAAGCAGGAGCAATTGCAATGGATATTGCATAAGCAGGTATGTTTTTTACGGCATTCGCTGTTCCGTCCAGCGGATCAACTACAAATGTGGCTTCAGGTTTTCCATTTCCTATTTTAACTTCGCCTATTTCTTCACTAACAAGATTAACTGTTTTTCCAGTATTTTCTAGAACTTCTATAACTTTTTCTTCTGCTACTTCGTCAATTAATTTTGTAGGAGTACCATCAGCTCCGATTTTCATGACTTCACCGGATTTCTCCTTACCAACTAATGGGGAGATGGCTTTTTGAACTTCATCGATTATATCATAGGAAACATTCCTCCAAAACTCCATATCTTTGTTTTCCATAGTTTTTTACTCCAAATATACTACTGCAGCCACTACTGAACCTTCATCTTTAACAACATGGCTCTGGGTTTCAACAATAATTTTATTAATTTCCATTTCCCTAATTTTCATCATTTCTTTAACCATAAAAACTGCTTTTTCCTTTACTTCTTCTGGATCTTTATTTAAAGCTGAATTTTCCACTACACATCCAAAATCCTCAGATGTTGCAACGGCGATTGCCGCAGAAATGATATCTCCTTTGTTATCGGATGTTGAATGGGCTAAAACACAGTTTATCATGGCCCCTGCTTCCAGTTTTGGAAGTTCTACGAATTTTGAGCCTTTTGGAATTATACTGGATACTTTAATTAAATTTACATCCCCTATTCCTGCATCTAATAGGGCATTGTCAAATGCATTGAGTTTACTTGGACCTTCTGCCTTTCCTGAAGTTATTGCTATTTTCATGATTATCACTTAATATTTAAATATTGAAACAGATATAGCTTAATCTATAGTATTTTTAAACGTATTTCATATTAGATGGCTGTACTTTTCATTCCATTTAAGTTATCTATAAAACGTTTATATCATATATAAATAAACATATCTTAAGATTTTACAGATTAAAGAGCTAAATTGTGATCATAAACATATTTTATATAGTTAATATATTATTTTATATTTCATAAAATTTTATACTTCATAAAGGTTCTTTAATACTATTATATTCGGAGGAAATTATTATGTCAAAGAAGGTTGTAGAAGTAAAAACCTTAAAAGTAGGTAAATATGTCATTTTAGACGGTGAAGCATCAAAAATTTCAAGTATTCAGACATCATCTCCTGGAAAACACGGCGCTGCAAAGGCAAGAGTGGAAGCTACAGGAATATTTGACGGTCAAAAAAGAAGCTTTGTAAAACCTGTTGATTCCAAGTGTGACGTCCCAATGATTGATAAAAGAGTAGCTCAAGTCCTTGCTTTAATGGGGAAGGATGTTCAACTCATGGATCTTGAATCTTACGAAACATTTGAATTACCTATACCTGAAGAACTTAAAAAGGACATTGTTGAAGGCGCAGAAGTTGATTACATAGAGGCGTTGGGCAAGCAAAAAATCATGAGGGTTAAATAGTTGAATTGTATTAATTTCAATTATTTTTACTTTTTCGTACGATTATTTATTATTAAGGCTATTTTAAGCAAATAAAGGGGATAAAAAATGCTTTTTTACACACAAAACCCTTTACAATTTGCATTTTCAAAGATAGGCGACGAATCAGAAATCTCCAATTTAAATAAAAATGCCAAAAATTTTGGTATAATTGGAGCACCATTTGATAGTACATCAACCTATAAAACTGGTGCAAGATTTGGTCCAAAGACTGTTCGTGAAGCATCTTATAATTTTGAAAGATATAATATGGTTTTAAAAAAAACTTTAGATGCAAATATTTATGATTTCGGCGATATCGAAGTAATTCAGGGTAATTTCAAAAAAACATCTCAGTTAATAGAATCAACTGTATCAGATATTTTAGAGATGAGTATTATTCCAATAGTCATCGGCGGTGAACATACTGTAAGTTACGGTGTTTTAAAAGCGATGGATGTTGAAGATATAACAATTATTCATTTTGATGCCCATATGGACCTGCGAGATGAATATATGGGTGAAAAATATTCCCATGCAACTGTAATGCGCCGAATAATGGATTTAAATCCCAAGGGTATGATTCAAATTGGCTTGAGGTCATCTTTAGAAGAAGAAATCAAATTTGCGCGAGAAAACCAGATAAGCTATTTTACTTCTCATGAAGTCAATGAAAACCTTGAAAAGGTTAAAAATACAATAAAAAAGGTTAAAGGTCCTATTTATCTAAGTTTGGACATAGATATGCTTGATCCAGCTTATGCACCCAATGTAGGCACTCCTTCTCCATGCGGATTAAATCCTTTCCAACTTGAAAGTCTGATCCACTCATTTAAAGGAAAAGAAGTGGTTGGTTTTGATTTAGTTGAAGTTTCATCAACTGAAATTGGAAATATAACCTCAATTAATGGTGCAAAAGCAATTTATGACTTTTTATCTGTTCAATAAATTAAAAAGTTAAAAATTTTTTATTTTTTTTAAAATTTATATATTATGATTAAGTAATAGATAGTCAATTCAAAATTTAATGGGGAAAATGAATATTGATACTTTTTAAAAAGTATTTTTAAAGGATTATGCTAAAATAATCACCATGAAACTCAATAAATTAAATTTTAACCATGTTTAGTAAGTATATATAATGTATTTTAGTTATTTGGAGCTGATATGATGAATACAAGAGAAGTTAAACTTTCAGGACACATAATTGACTCATTAACACTCCCTAAATCTCTTGATCTTATAATGGACATGGGTGGAGATTTTGAAATTCTTGATGTTCATGTAGGTAAACATAAAAAGGATATAAGTCATGCTAAAATCAAGGTTATAGGAAAAGATGAATCTCATTTAGGAGAAATACTGGATGAATTAGGTGAAATAGGGGCAGTAATTGTAGAAATCAAGGAAATCGAGCTTCTTGAATCTCAAAAAGATAAAACACTTCCTGAAGATTTTTATTCAACCACAAATCACCCTACTTATGTCCGATATAGGGATGAATGGGTAGAGGTTGAAGATATTGAAATGGACTGTATGATTGTAATTGATCCAGATGAAGAAAAAGCCAAATGTTTGCCAATAGGTAAAATAAAGAAGGGAAATTTAATTGTTGTGGGAAGGGAAGGTATTAAAGTTGTTCCTCCTGAAAGGCCTAGGGGTAAAAAGGGTGTTTTTGAGTTCATGTCCAGTGAAGCGTCATCAGAAAAGCCTGTAAGGTCCATTATAGAAAAAATTGCTTCTGAAATCAGAGAAATTAAAGAAAGGAAAGGTAAAATAGCTATTGTAGCAGGTCCAGCAATAATACACACAGGTTCAGCACTAATTCTTGCTCGAATGATAAGAGAAGGGATTATTGATGTTTTATTTGCAGGTAATGCCCTTGCAACCCATGATATTGAAAACGCACTTTATGGAACATCACTTGGAGTTTGCACCAAACATGGTGAAGCTGTTGTTAGGGGTCACAGGCATCATATTTACGCTATTAATGAAATAAATAAGGCAGGTTCAATAAAAGAAGCTGTGGATAAAGGAATATTGACTAGCGGAATTATGTATGAATGCGTGAAAAATAATGTACCATTTGTGCTTGCAGGCTCAATAAGGGATGATGGGCCTCTTCCAGATGTTATAACTGACGTAATAGATGCGCAAGAGGAAATGCGAAAATATGCACAGAATGTGGATATGGTGATTATGATTGCAACAATGCTTCATTCTATAGCAACAGGAAACATACTCCCGTCTTATGTAAAAAGTATATGTGTGGATATAAATCCTGCAACAGTCACAAAACTCGCAGATAGGGGAAGTGCTCAGGTTGTAAGCATAGTTACAGACGTTGGGGCATTTTTACCTATTTTATATGAAAATCTTGAAGGATTGGATTGTATTAAAGAATAAATTGAAATTAAATTTCTTTTTTTGACTATTTTTTTATTATTCTATGGTAACTTTAGTTTTGAAGTAATATAAGGACACTAAAATCAAGAACAAAACGGCAATATCTGTTATTACCATGTAGACAGTTGGTACAACAATTCCAATGTGATCCAAAGAATTCATGATCAAATAGAAAGCGATAGCAATAAAGAATATCAAAGAACTTTTTTTAAAGTAATCATACCTTAAAAACATGTTTGCTTGCATTTGTTCCTTATTATGGGTTAAATAGGTCCAACATGTCATAAAAATACTTACTAGAATCGAAACAAAGGTTATTACTGCAAGTATGTAATAAATATCCATTCAGGCTCACCTTTTTTTTGTATTAAAACATTTACATATTTTATATATATCTATTGTCATATATTATTTTTGGGGCTCAATTATGGATAAAGTATTGATTTCTGGTGCTGGTCTTGCAGGTTTATCTGCAGCTATTAATCTTGCAAAAGAAGGCTATGAAGTCAATGTTTTTGAGAGAAATAAAGATGTTGGACAAAGATTTCATGGAGATCTTCAAGGTCTTGAGAACTGGTCTGAAAAAGAAGATGTTTTAGCGGAAATTAGAAAAATGAGCATCGATACAAACTTCGACTGTCATCCTTTCAGTATAATAACTGCTACTAACAGTATAAAAACTAATGAAGTAACAACTTTAAAAAAACCACTATATTACCTTGTTAAAAGGGGAAATGTGGATAATAGCCTTGATTTTGGTTTAAAAGAACAGGCATTAGATGCTGGCGTTAATATACACTTTGAAAAAACAATTAATGAAGAAGATGCAGATATTGTGGCAACAGGACCTGTTTTAGAAAATGTTGTAGGTGTTGTTAAAGGAATAACATTTAAAACAGACCTAAAAGATACTGCTACGGTTTTATTTAACAATGAAGCTGCTTTTAAGGGATATTCATATCTTCTTGTAACTAAAGGATATGGATGCATGTCATCAGTTCTATTAGATAATTTTAATAAAACTGATTCCTGTTTTAGGAAAACAAAGGAATTTTTTTCTAATTTATATAAATTTAATATTGAAGAGGCACGAAATTGCGGAGGAATGGGCTGTTTTTCTATAAATAGCAGATTTAAAAAGGGGAAAACTATATTTGTAGGGGAAGCTGCTGGTTTACAGGATTTATTTTTAGGTTTTGGGATGAGATACGCAATAACTTCAGGTTTTCAAGCAGCAAGAAGTATTATTAATGATGAAGACTATGAAATTATGGCTAAATCGTGTTTTGAGGGTAAATTAAAAGCAGGTATTGTAAACCGTTATTTATGGGAAAAATTAAATAAAAATAATTACTCATTGGCAGTGAATAATTTTAATTGGATTATAAATAATTTTAATTGGATATATAATTATAACATGTTTTGGAGGATTTTATATCCTTTTGCATTAAATGGGATGAGAAGAAGATATAATTGGTTTAAATGAGGATTATTAGATAATTTGTGGATTTATTTTGCTTTTTAATTTATTTTTTCATGAATTGTAATGAATTTATTTATATTTAAGATGGATAAAACAATAAGTAGGTAAAAACATTTCAAATCATAATTTATAAAAATTGAGGCAAGAAGATGATCAAAGGTAATTTAGTGGACGTGTTTACTGAAAGGATCTATCCAGCAGAAATATACTTTAGTGATGGAGTGATAGAATGTGTGAAGCCAGTTGAAGATAAATTCAATCATTTTATTCTACCAGGATTTATTGATGCCCACATACACATAGAAAGTTCTATGCTCACACCTTCAAAGTTTGCTGAAACCGTGGTTCCTCATGGAACAACTTCAGTTGTATCTGATCCCCATGAAATTGCCAATGTCTTGGGAACCCGAGGAATAAAATACATGATTAAAGATGCAGCAACTGTTCCCTTAAATATTTTTTTCACAGCACCATCATGTGTCCCTGCAACACCTTTTGAAACTTCAGGAGCAATAATCAATGCAAAAGAAATTGATAAACTTCTTGATATGGATGAAATAGTTGCATTAGGGGAAATGATGAATTTTCCAGGAGTATTAGCAGACGATATTGAAGTTATGACTAAAATCAATGCTGCAAAGAAGCATAAAAAACCTGTTGATGGGCATGCGCCTCTTTTATCTGGTGAAGAGCTTTGTAAATACATTAAAGCAGGAATTTCCACTGATCACGAATGTACAATTGCCTCTGAAGTAATTGAAAAAAGAAAGCTGGGCATGAAAATAATGCTCAGACAAGGTTCATCTGCCAAAAATTTAGTTGATTTAATTGATGCTGGTGGAGATTTCATTGTTTCGGATGATAAACACCCTGAAGACCTTATAAAAGGACATGTTAATTTAATGCTTAAAGAAGCTGTTCAATCAGGACTGGATCCAATTAAAGCAATTAAAATGGCCACTTTAAACCCTGCAACTCATTATAATCTAAATAAGGGTTTAATTGCCCCAGGAAAAGCTGCAGATATTGTTATTGTGGACAATTTAGAAGATTTTAATGTAAAAGATGTATTTATAGGTGGAAAGAAGGTTGCAAGTGATGGTAAACCTTTATTTTCTATAAATTCTCCTGATCTTCAAAGTACTTTCAACATAAAGGATAAAGTTCCGGACGATTTTGAAATCCTTTCAAGTAATAAAGAAGAAAAAGTAAAGGTAATTGAAGTAATTGAAGGACAATTACTCACAGAAGAGTCTGAATCTGTTTTAAAAGTTTCTGATGGTAAATTAATGCCAGATATAAAAAAAGATATTTTGAAAATTTCTGTTCTTGAAAGATATGGCCAAAATAAAATAACAAATGCATTTGTTCAGGGGTTCGGACTTCAAGATGGGGCTATTGCTTCAAGTGTTGCCCATGACTCCCATAATATAATTGTTGTAGGTACAAACAGTCAGGACATGGCTGAAGCTGCAAATAAACTCGTTAAAAATAATGGAGGGCTTGTAATAGCATTTAATGGTGATCATCATTCATTAAAGCTACCGATTGCAGGATTAATGAGTAATGAAACTGCAGCTGAGGTTTCTTTAAAACTTGAAACTTTACACAATGTTTTAGAGGATATTGGATGTAAACTTGATTCACCTTTTATGACAATGTCATTTTTGGCCCTTCTGGTGATTCCAAAGCTTAAAATCAGTGACGGGGGATTGTTTGATGTTGAAAAGTTTGAATTTGTGGATGTAATAAAATAATTGTAAATAGAGAACATTTTAAAGATATGGCGATTTTATGAAAGTTGTACCTCTTGCTTTTGAAAGTTTAGGTGTCAGATCAATGGCTACATTTGTTGAAACTGATCAAAAAATCTTAATTGACCCTGGAACTTCAATTGCACCTAAAAGATTTGGATATCCGCCGTGGAAAAACGAATTCGATGCATTGTATAGCTCCAGAGCTAAAATCAATGAGTATGGGGAAAAAGCAGGTATATTTACTGTAAGCCATTATCATCATGACCATTACACTCCATTTGAGCTTGGGAAATTTCTGGATTCATCCCCTAAAGCTGCGGAGAAACTTTATAGCGGAAAAAAATTATTTATCAAACATTCCACTTCTAAAATTAATAAAAGCCAGCAAAAACGTGCTGCTGATTTTTTAAAGAATTTAGAAGATTTAAACTGTGAGGTTTCCTATGCAGATGGTAATATATTTGAAATAGGGGAAACAACACTTAAATTTTCAAATCCACTTCCCCACGGGTCTGAGGGAAGCCGCTTAGGATATGTGATTACTACAACAATCCAGTACAATGGAAAGAGTTTGATGCATGCATCTGATGTCCAAGGGCCTATTTATGAAGGATCAAAACAGTTTATTCTTAATGAAAATCCGGATATTTTGATATTGAGCGGTCCTCCAATTTATCTTCAAGGATTTGCCATTGAAAGAGGAGATATTGAAAGTGCAAGAAGGAATTTAATTGAAATATCTAATAAAATACCCAAAGTAATTGTGGATCATCATCTTCTAAGAGATATGCGATGTTTTGATTTTATAAAGTCAGTAGAAAAAGAATCAGATAATGAGATAGTTGTAGCATCAGAAATTTTAGGTAAAGAACCTGATTTGTTGGAAGCACGGCGAAAAGAATTTTATGTATAATATTGTGTCTGCTGGTACGTTATATTTTTCTGCCAGAGGCTTAACATGTGTATCATGAACTTTCTTGATATAATATGCTTTTTTTTAGCATAAGTTTTGGTTTGACCATATTTAGATTGAACATACTTAACTAAACCTTTCTTTTGATACTCTGCTCTTTCCTGGTTGAATCTGTCTAAAGCAGTTTGAATAACGTTATAAAAAATCTTAAAAAAAAAGTAAAAATATAAAAATAAACAGCTTAATTCTCACCCATCAATTCTAAAAGTTCCTTTTTAGCTTTCAAAAATCTATGATTTTTGATTGCCCGAAAATCGGAGCTTACAAATCATCAAAAATCTTTTATTTTTGTGCAAGAAAAATGCTTTGCATTTTTCTAGCTTTGATTTGTGCTCCAAAATTCTACGAATTTTGAGAGATTTTCGACGGCTTCAAGTGCTTCTTCAAAATCAGGATCTAATTCTAATGCTTTGTTATAACATTCTAGTGATTCATTGTATTTTTTGAGTTTTTGAAGAACTTTTCCTTTTTCAAGCCATGTTTCTTCATCTTCAGGATCAATTTCTAAACTTTTTTCAAGATATTCCAAAGCCTCTTTAAAATGTCCTATTTTATTTGAGATAGAACCTTTAAAAGCCCAAGCATCACTATCATCAGGATCAAGTTCTAACACTTTACTAAAACATTTTAATGCATCCTTAAAACTGTTTAAATTATTTAGTGCACTGCCCTTATTGTACCATGCATAAGCAAATTCAAAATCCAATTCTAATGCTTTATTATAACATTCCAAAGCCTCATCAAAACGTTTCAAATCACTTAAAACATTACCTTTATTATCCAGTATCAATGCATCTTCAGGTTCAATCTCTAATGCTTTATTATAACATTCCAAAGCCTCATCAAGCCTATTTAACTCTTTAAGCATGTTACCTCTATTATTCAATTTACCGGTATCATAGGGATCCAATTCTAATGCTTTGTTATAGCATTCTAAAGCCTCATCAAAACGTTTCAAATCACTTAAAACATTACCTTTACCATACCATATAAGTGCATTTTTATCATCAATAGACAATGCCTGATTATAACATTTTAAAGCTTCATCAAATCTTTCTAACGCGTAAAGTGATAAGCATTTACCATACCAGTGATTCATATCATTAGAATCTAATTTTATAGATTTATCAAAGTGTTCTAATGCTTCATTAAATTTACCTAACCTATAAAAAAGATTCCCTTTATTATACCATGCAACTCCATAATTGGGAGTTAAGTCTAATGCTTTATTAAAATATTCAAGAGCCAGTGCAGGATTATCATCCACATATTGAAGGCCCTTTATAACTAATTTATCTACCTTTCGATTTTTAAAAATATTGAAACCCATAATAACACTCCTTATATACAAAAATTACTTTCTTTTTTTAGATTTCCCTATCTTAGGGACGTTCTCATCTTTATTAGCTTTATTAATCTTACCTAAAGTATCCATTGTAAGATAAGCTACTGCCGCTGCCCCCATTCCAGCTAATGTTTTTAGAAGCTTCCCACCTTTAGGACTTTTCCCACCAGGATCATACCAAACAGGTGTGCTTAACTGTTTATGTTTATTTTTAGAACTTTTTTCTAGGGTCAGGCGCTTTTTATTTGGATCAACAGTCTTATATCTTACTGTGTGCGTAGTTATATATCCATCGCTTAGTTTTACAGGGCGAGATTTATTAAAATTAATATTAAGCTTGTTTGAACTCATTGTTTCTGTTTTACTGAGTTGTATAAGTCGTTTAGTCGTTGTTCTATCACGATTTTTTCTAGCATCAGCTAAATAAGATCCTACTTTACCTCTAGCTTGATCAACGGACTTATTAAATTCAGGCCCATACGTAACAGCCAAATATGTACCTCCCAAAATAATAGCACATACAGCTATATATGCAACTGGAACCAAAAAAACTACGCCACCAAACAATCCCTTCATTTCTTCTGTACTTAGTGGTGTTCCTCGTCCGTTTGGATTTGTGGTTAGTGCGTTGCCTGTGTAGTATTTGTTGAATTGTTCTGTGGTCATGATTACTGTTCCCAGGAACGGATCCTGTATTATGTAGTTGTCTCCGATTTTGCCGAGGATTAGAGCGTAGTGGTTGTTTCCGTTTATGTTTAGGAGTACTATGTCGTTGTTTTTTAGTTGACCAGAATCAATTTTTAATCCTGTTAGTTGTATTCCGTAGTATGATGCTGCTTGTGACAGGCCATACATACTGATACCCTGATCGGTTAATCCGCCAATTTGTGATATAAGATTAGCATCTGCCTTTGCACCTAAACTGTTTAGAAGGTTACCAACTGCTATTGCACCGCAAAGATTATTATTTGGAGCAGGATCAGCAATTTTACGTGGGATTTTATGAGGTGTGACTGGTTGACTATTCACAGGAGTGCTTAACATGTTTGTGAGTGTTTGTTGGTCTATTGTGGCAGTTAGTGTGTAGCTTCCCGGGTTGAAGACTTGTAGTTGTGTCCAGGCACTGTTATTAATTAGGGGTGCTGTTTCTGGGTAGACATCACCACCGTTGTTTATAAAGAATTGCACCATGAATGAAGGAATCTCCATTTTTAGTTCTTCGCCGGTACTGCTTTTGAGAGTTACAGTAATATCATATACTTGTCCTGGATTTATAGTGCCTGATGGCACATTTAAAACCGCAACAGCATGATTACCTGTGTTTATATTCATTCCCGTGATACATATAGGATTGTTTTGACCCCACCAATTATACTGAGCATCAACAGTTCCATAGCCATTATTGTGAAGGTTATGAGTGTTACCTGCAACACGATTAAAGTTTAAAGTGTTGTTTGTCCCGTTTTCAACAAGTATGGCATTTGGGTTTCCTGTGATATTGTTTTGAACGAACGTATTGTTGCTACCGTTTATGATTAAACCATTCTCTGTGTTATTATGAACATTATTACCTGTTAGGTTGTTATTGTTTCCGTTTATGGTGCTTCCGTTGGTGTTGTTGAAGATTAGTGTGCTGTTAACATGGTTTTCACTTCCATTTATGATTAAACCATTAGTATTATTCTGCAACAAACTACCATTCAACGTGTTGTTGTTTCCATTTAGTATGATTCCAGTTTGGTTGTTAAAACGACTAGTAACATTAGAAAAACTATTATTGTTTCCATTTACCTGTAATCCATTCTTATTCAATGTTAAAATAGTGCTGTTCATCTGATTATTGTTCCCTGTGATGGTTAAACTGTAACCATTATCTAAGAGGATGTTAAATAGTGTTAGAATGTTGTTTATATTGTTGTTATTTCCTTGGATGTTTATTCCTTGGCCGTTACGGATTATGGTGTTTCCAATCATGTTCAAAAAATCAACAACATCATTATCCGACCTTATTAAGAGTCCTGTACCATTATTATCCGTCAAACTGTTTCCTGTAACAATATTATCCCCATTTATATACATTGCAGTATTGTTTTGATTACTAACACTATTATTAGTTATACTGTTACCTGTTCCAGTAATAAAGAAACCATTGGTCCCATTTAATGCTCCAGAACCATTAAACAGGTTATTATTCCCATTCAAAATCAAACTGTTGGTGTTGTTGAAGATTAGTGTGCTGTTAACATGGTTTTCACTTCCATTTATGATTAAACCATTAGTATTATTCTGCAACAAACTACCATTCAACGTGTTGTTGTTTCCAATAAAACACGTTAAGATTGGTTAAAACATTACCATCACCCATTAAATGCAAACCATTGGTGTTTCCGAATAGTTGTGTTCCGTTTAGTAGGTTGTTGTTTCCTTGGATTGTTAGGGCGTAGTTGTTGGCCAGGACACTGTTATTAGTTAATAAAAATGTTCCTAGAATATTGTTATTTCCTGTAAGTTTTATTCCTATGCCGTTTCTGTATATTTGGTTGTCGGTGATGGTGGGATTGTTTAAATTGTTTCCATAAGTATCCATATTTAAACCCCAAACACTATTATCCATTATAAGATTATTAGAAACAGAATTACTGTAAGAAGTAGTTACACCATACACATTATTAGTCACAGTATTAAAAGAAAACTGATTACCGTTACTACCGGTGAATGCTGCTCCGTAGGGATTGTATTGGAATGTGTTACCTATAATAGGTGTTGAATCTGTGCCTGTAAGCCATACTCCTCCATTACCATTACTATTCGCAGTGTTAGCTAAAACCCAGCTACCGCTGCTTTGCTCAAGATAAATACCACTCCAACCATTACCATTAGCAACATTATTTTGAATCCAAGAACTAGGACTAAGCCTTAAAAATATCCCTCCACCACCATTACCATTCACCACATTACCACTTAAACTAGAACCCGGAGAATTATAAAGATAAATACCCGTATAACCAGAACCAACCACCTGATTACCACTTAAAGTAGATGTAGGACTATCCAATAAACC